>CALLZQ010000796.1 GCA_937858255.1 uncultured Tabrizicola sp. | reverse complement strand
CCCGAGACCGCCTCGGTCGCGCCCCGCATCCCGACCAAGGCCAGCGTTGCCAAACAGGCGACCTATGTGAATGCGATCAACCTCTCGAAGGTCAATCTGATCGGTGTCTATGGCACACAATCCAAGCGCTATGCGCTGATCCGCCAGTCGAACGGCCGATATAAGAAGGTGCGGGTCGGCGACAGCTTTGACGGTGGCACGGTCAAGGCCATCACCACCAGCGAAGTGCGCTATCAGAAAGGCGGGCGCCTGGTGGCGCTCGCCATGCCCAAGGGCTAGGCCTCAGCCGCCGCTGACCCCTGCCTCGGCAAAGGTCGCCATGCCGGAATGGCAAGCGACAGCCCCTTGCAGAATACCGATAGCCAAAGCCGCGCCCGAGCCTTCGCCCAGCCGCAGGCCCAAGGACAACAGCGGTGCCTTTTCCAGCGCGGCAAGCAGGCGCGGATGGGCGCCTTCGGCGCTGACATGCCCGGCAATGCAGTGATCCAGCGCCGCCGGGTTCAGCCGGTGCAGTACCAGTGCCGCCGCGCAGCAGATGAACCCATCAAGGATCACCGGCACGCGCGCCACGCGGGCATGCAGGATTGCCCCGGTCATGGCGGCGATCTCGCGCCCGCCGAGCGCGCCCAGCACGGACAACGGGTCGGACAGGCTATCGGCATGCCGGGCTAACCCGGCCGCCACCACCGCCTGTTTGCGCGCAAGGCCCGCATCGTCGACGCCGGTTCCCCGGCCCGTCCAATCGGCCACCTCACCGCCCAGCAGGGCGGCGCAGATCGCGGCGGCGGCAGTGGTATTGCCAATCCCCATCTCACCTGTGACCAGCAGATCGGCGGTCGGATCAACCGCCTGCCAGCCGCAGCGCAGGGCCTCCAGCAGATCGGCCTCTGCCATCGCCGGGCCTTGGGTGAAATCCCCGGTCGGGCGGTCCAGATCCAGCGGATGCACCGTCATCGCCGCGCCGAAGGCCCGCGAAAGCTGGTTGATCGCCGCCCCGCCATGGGTGAAATTCGCCACCATCTGCACCGTGACCTCGGGTGGGAAGGCCGAAACCCCTTTGGCCGCAACGCCATGATTTCCGGCAAAGATCACCACCTGCGGGCGGTCGGCCTGCGGCTTTTCCCGCCCCTGCCAGCCCGCCATCCACAAGGCGATATCCTCAAGCCGGCCCAAGGCCCCCGGCGGCTTGGTCAACTGGCCATTGCGGGCGCTTGCCGCCTTGATTGCCGCCGCATCGGGCGATGGCAAGGCCGCCAGAAGGGCACGGAATTCGGCAAGCGTGGTCGGTTCTTGGGCCATGATCTATCCCGGATTGCAGCGCGTTCAGCCCTTGGCTACAGAGAGTTGCGGTCGATTGCCAGACCGAAAGGGACAGGCTGATGCGCGAAGGCGACAAGGCAGAAAAGCAAACCGCAGAGGGCGCGGCCCCCCCCCTCTCGCCGCTTGCCGGGTTGGTGGCCGATGTCCTGTCGGCTTTTGGACTGTTGAGCCGGTTGCCCCTGCCGCAGGCCCGCCGACACCGCGCCGCCTCGGCCTGGAGCTGGCCGCTGGTCGGTCTGGTCATCGGGGGGATGGCAACCGCAGTGGCCGTGGCGGCAGATTTGGCAGGTCTGCCGCAGGGGGTGGCGGCCGCGCTCTATCTGGCGACCGGCATGATGGCCACGGGCGCGCTGCATGAAGATGGTCTGGCCGATACCTGCGACGGTCTGTTCGGCGGGTGGACGCGCGAGCGGCGGCTGGAGATCATGAAAGACAGCCATATCGGCCGGTTTGGGACGGGGGGTGTGGTCGTCCGCCAGCTTGCGCTGTGGGCCCTGGTGGGCCAGGCGCTGTCAGAGGACCTCTGGGCCGTGCTGGTGGCGGGGCCGGTCCTCAGCCGGGCGCCGATGGCCATGCTGATGGCGGCCCTGCCCAATGCGCGCGGTTCTGGCCTGTCACAGGGGGTTGGGCGCCCCGGATGGCAGCCGGCGCTGATCGGCTCTGCCCTGGCGATCGCGCTGACGCTTGGCGTGACGCTGGCGCCGCTGAACGTCGCCGTGGCCACGCTGGCGGTGGCCCTGGTCGTGGCTGTGCTGGGGGCCGAGGCGCGGCGGCGGATCGGCGGTCAGACCGGCGATATTCTGGGCGCGTCACAGCAATTGGCGCTGATCACCGCCCTCGCCGTGCTGCAAATGTAAAGGGCGGCCCCGAAGGACCGCCCCTTTTGTCGCTGTAAGTCTGGATCAGGCCGCGCGGCTGAGCAGCACGTCATCGACCTTTTTCGCGGCGGCACCGGCATCGACACCCGAGACGGCGGCGACTTCGCGGGTCAGACGCTCCAGCGCCGCTTCGTAAAGCTGACGCTCGGAATAGGACTGCTCACGCTGATCGTCTTGACGATGCAGATCGCGCACCACCTCGGCAATCGCCATCAGATCGCCCGAGTTGATCTTCTGTTCATATTCCTGCGCGCGGCGCGACCACATCGCCCGCTTGACCTTAGCCTTGCCCTTCAGCGTGTCGAGCGCCTTGGACACCACATCGGGGGCCGACAACGGGCGCATGCCGATCTCGGTCGCCTTGTGGGTGGGCACACGCAGCGTCATCTTGTCCTTTTCAAAGGTGATGACGAAAAGCTCCAGCTTGAAGCCGGCCACTTCCTGTTCCTCGATCGAGACGATCTGACCCACGCCATGCGCGGGATAGACCACGAACTCATTCGGGCGGAACTCAGGCTTCTTCGATTTGGTCATTCAGGTCACTTCCTACCTTCGGAGGCCCAATCCGGCGACAGAATACCGACCGAGGCCGATGGCTTCGGACGTTGGCTGATATCGGTCACAAGATTAACCGGCCCAGGCGAGCAGCACTGAGCGGGTGTCAGGCATCCATGCTTGTTTGTAACATTCGTATATCACAAAAAAGCCGTGATTCCAACTGCCTCACAAAAGGGCAAAGTTGGAAATACTGCTTGGAAAGATTGAATTTTCTGTTGCCGCAGCGATTCGGGCGCCGCAGCGCCGCGAATCGTGATCGCTGGATTAGCTGCCTTCGCCGGGCGCCTCGGAGAAATACTTGGCACGTTTGCCGGTTTCGCCATCGCGGGCCTCGGCCTCGGGCAGCGGGTCTTTCTTGACGGTGATCACCGGCCACATTTCCGAATATTTACGGTTGAAGGCGACCCATTCCTCCATATCCGGCTCGGTATCCGGGCGGATGGCATCGGCGGGGCATTCCGGTTCGCACACGCCGCAGTCAATGCACTCATCCGGGTGGATGACCAGCATGTTCTCGCCTTCGTAAAAGCAATCGACCGGGCAAACCTCGACGCAGTCGGTGTATTTGCAGGCAATGCAATTGTCGATCACAACATAGGTCATCGGATCAGGCCTCTTTCCACATCGCCGCCGTAGCTAAAACAAGCCGCCGGATCATTCAAGCGGACTTGACGTCTCATCCCCGGGATTTGACCCGGTCTGGGGATCCAGGTCGAGGTACAAAGCCTGCGCCTCGGTCGCCGGGCCACGCCGCAGGCCCAGGGCAAGCACCCGCACCACCCGGATGCGCCCCCCTTGGGCAAAGGTCAGTACATCGCCCTCGCCCAAGGCATGACCGGCTTTGGTGACCGGGTTGCCATTCAGGCGGCAGCGCCCGGCCCCGACCGCCTCGGCGGCAAGGCCGCGGGTCTTGAAGAACCGCGCCTGCCAAAGCCATTTGTCCAGCCGCAGCCGGGGCGGTGCCCCGGCAACCGGCTTTGCCCCCGGCCCGGCCAAGCCTCAGACCTTGCCCTTCAGCGCCAAGAGCGCGGCAAAGGGGTTATCAGGGTCAATCGGCTTTTCGGGGCGCGGCGGGCGCGCCTCGAAATTGCGGGGCTTGTCATTGCGCTCGGGCTTGCCGCCCTTGCGGTTTTGCGGCTTGCCACCCCGACCTTCGCGGCCCTCTCCTTGGGCGTTGCGGTTGCGCTCGCCCTGCGGACGGTCCCCCTGGGGGCGATCCCCCTGCGGACGCTCGCCCTTGTTACGCTCGCCCCGCGGACGATCGCCTTGCGGACGCTCCCCCTGAGAACGGTCTCCCTGAGGGCGTTCACGCCGCTCGCCACCCTGCGGGCGCGGGCCACGTTCCGGGCGCTGGAAGCGGGGTTTGGGCGCCCAGGTGAAGGTGTAGAACGCCTCCATCTCTGGCGCTGCGGGGGGTTCCTCGACCGGGGCCAGCACCGAGACCTCTTCGGGAATCGGGTTCTGCGGCGCATTGGGGTCAACCGGTGCCGGCTCGGGTGCCGCCTTGACCTTTTCGCGCTCGGCCTTTTCGCCCTTATACCCGAGGCCGCCCATCAGATCGGCGAACTGATCAAGGGTCATGCCGGTGATCGAGAGCATGTCCGGCGACGCCTCAACCCCGGCACGGCTGTCCTTTTGCCGCAAGAGATCGGCCAGACGCTCCAGCATGTCGATGCGGATCGCCCGTGCGCCAGCAGGGTGATAACCGGCCAGCGTGTAATGCTGCTTGGGCACCTCGGCGACATTGGGGATCGTGACCAGACCGGGGGGCGGGCTCTCGGGGAACTCATCCATGCCGTTCCACAGGCTCCACAGTACCAGACGCAGCCGGGTCGGCGCCGGTTTCAACAGCGCGGGCAGGAAGATGGTGAACTGGCCAAAGCGGACACCATGCTTGCGCAGAACGCCCCGCGCCTCTTGGTCCAGATCCTTGACCTCTTGCGCGATGCCATCCCACGGCAGGACCCCCAGCGCCTCGACCAGCCGGA
>CALLZQ010000795.1 GCA_937858255.1 uncultured Tabrizicola sp. | reverse complement strand
GCGTGCTGGATGTGGTCGAGGGCGGGCTGAAGATCGTCGAACTGGCCGACGGCGTAACGGAAGCTGAACTGCGCGCCGCGACCGAGGCGACACTTGTCAACTGAGGCGATCCACAAAGAGGTCAGCGGGTCAAAGGCCCGCTACTTCCTTGCGCGGGACGGGGTCGAGGCCGAACTGACCCTGTCGATCGCCACGCCGCAACTGGTGATCGCGGACCACACCTCTGTGCCGGATGCCTTGCGCGGCACCGGGGCCGGGGCGGCGCTGGTCGCGCGGCTGGTCGAGGATGCACGCGCGCAGGGGTTCAAGGTGATGCCGCTCTGCCCCTTTGTGAATGCCCAACGCCGCAAGCACCCCGAATGGGCTGATGTGTTTCAGGTCTAGCGCCGGTCGGGCGGTCAGCCGCCCGATGAGATCACCTTGAACACGCAAGGATCGGTGACAAGCTCGGGCGGGGTCAGGCACAGCCCCTGCGCCACCTGCCAGGCGGCCAGCACCTTGGGCACATAATCGCGCGTTTCCGCATAGGGTGGCACCCCGTCATTGGCGCGCACCGCGCCCTCGCCGGCATTATAGGCCGCCAGAACCATCAAGGGGTCACGGTCGAACTCCTTGAGCAGCCAGTTCAGATAGGCGACGCCCCCACCGATATTCTGCCGCGCCTCAAAGGC
This sequence comes from uncultured Tabrizicola sp., assembly GCA_937858255.1. Taxonomy (GTDB): domain Bacteria; phylum Pseudomonadota; class Alphaproteobacteria; order Rhodobacterales; family Rhodobacteraceae; genus Pseudotabrizicola. The sequence goes on along the minus strand of CALLZQ010000795.1, from coordinate 4,075 downwards.
ATCCTTGACGCCGAAACGCTCAGCCGTTGCGGGGATAAGCTGCATCAGACCCTGCGCGCCAGCCTTGGATTCAGCCTTGGCATTGCCGGAACTTTCAACCGCGATCACCGCCAGCGCCAGCGCAGGCGAGACATCGGTGCCGATGGTCGCGGCCAGAATGTCCTTGCCGTGGTTCGCCGCGATCTCTTGCATCTTTTGCAGCCGTGGCGCCGTCACGGCCTGCCCCCCGGGGCCTTTGGACAGGGTAGCCATCGCCAGCGGGAAACGATCCGCCACCGCCGCGCGGGCGGTTGGCACCGCTTCCCAGAACCAGCCATAGGCGGCGGTCTTGACGGGCGCCGTCGCGGGCGCGGCCTCTTGCCCCTCGGTGGCGGGCGGCTGGTCACTCGTCTCAGCGCGCGGCTTTACCTTGGGCGCCAAGGCCAAGAGGCGGGCCTGCTCGGCCGGGTCGATCTGCACGGTAATGCGCTTGCCGCCCCCCGCGCCGACCTTGACACGTTTGAAGGTAAAGTCGCGCTCGCCCGTCAGACCTTCGCCCCATGACGCCAGCGGCATGAGGGTGATTCCCGCAATCAGAAGGCCTTTGGTGACTCGGATCATGCCTGACGCCCTGCTCAGCGCCCGTTTGTCGATTTTTCTTTTATGAAGAATCGCATGGAATCGGCGTGAAAACCATCCCAAAGGACCGATTCCGGGATCAATTCTGGCGCAAATGCCGCAATTGATATCCTTTCGGATTAGTCATCGCGACCAAAGACAGAAAAAATTGCCTTTTGATACAATGCTTTGTGAAAAAAATCGGTGTTATGGTCATGTGACAGAAAAAGACCTGATCCCTTCCCAGAAGTTGCCACGATTGAGCAGGATAACAACCATACCGAACGGCAGACGGGGCGGAACAGAGGCCAAACCGAAAAAGAACCCGGACGGTTGGAACGACCAAACGCAACACGTGAAAAGAGAGATACGACCATGAAACTGCTGAACATCTTCAAGTCCTTCAAGAACGACGAATCGGGCGCCGTGACCGTTGACTGGGTGGTTCTGACCGCCGCCGTTGTGGGCCTGGGCCTGCTCGTCATCAACCAGGTTGACGATGCCGTGACCGCCGCTGGCGCCCAGATCGTCACCGACATGAGCAACGCTACCGCCCTGGGCCGCGAATAATCTGACCGCGGATCAACCAAGGTTGTCCGCTTGATCAAGGGGCGCGGTCCGGCTCATCGGGCCGCGCCCTTTCTCTTGGCAAAATAGGCCAAGAGAGTGACTGCGGACACCGCCAGGAAATGTCGTGGCACCATCCGCAACGGGAAACGAGCGGGGCATAGGGACGGAGTATTCGATGACTATGTTTACCAGAATCTGCAAAGTGCGCGCCGCTGGCTTTGTCAGGGATGAAAGTGGCGCAGTGACTGTCGACTGGGTCGTGCTGACCGCCGCGATCTGCGGCATGGGCGTCATGCTGTTCATGAGCCTGACCCCGGCAGTGTTTGAACATGCAGGAACAGTGATCGCGGGCGACATCGAACGCGCCGCCCAGCGCCCGTAGTAACCAAGCCCCGCGCTGCGGGCAGGCCGGGGTTCCCCGGTCGAAACGAAAGGATGAAGCCATGCGTGGAATGTTCGGACTTGTGCTGGTTGCTGGCATCGGTCTTGCCGGCGCGGCGGTCTATATGGCCAAGGGCTATATCGGCCAGACGCAATCAGCGCTTGAGCTGCAACAGCAGATGCTGGCCAAGCTGGGACCGATCACGCAGGTCTATGTCATGAAAGACCAGAAAAACTATGGCGACCCTCTGACCATCGAGGATGTCGAACTGGTTTACTGGCCCAAGAATTCGCTGCCCGAGGGCAGTTTCGCCGATCCGGCGGTATTGTTCCCGCCGGGGACCAATCAGGAACGCTATATCCTGCGCACGGTTGAGAAATTCGAGCCTGTTCTGGCCGTCAAGATCACCAAGCCGGGAGAGCCCCCGGGCCTGACCGGCCAGCTTGGCAAGGGTATGCGCGCCTTTGCCATCAAGGTCGATGCGGTTTCAGGCGTCTCGGGCTGGGTGCAGCCGGGCGATTATGTCGACATCACCTGGACCGGCACGGCATCAAGTTCAGGCTCTGAATTCACCCGCCTGATCGAAAGCTCCAGCCGCGTGATCGCCGTCGATCAGCAGGCCGGTGCTTCCTCCAGTGCGACCGTTGCCCGCACCGTGATCGTCGCCGCCACGCCAGAACAGGTCGCCCGCCTGGCCCAGGCCCAGGCCACCGGTCGCCTGACCCTGTCGCTGGTTGGCGCCAGTGCGGATGAAGTGGCCGGGATGATCGAGGTTGACTCCAAGAGCCTGCTGGGCATCGAGGAACAAGAGGTCGCGGTGCAGGAAGAAACCAAGCGTTGCACCATCCGCCAGACCAAGGGCGGAGAGCGGATCGAGGTTGAAATCCCCTGCACCAACTGACGCAGAGGCAGAAAAGAATGGTCGGGGCGGCACCTTATCTGGTGGCCGCCCTTGTCTTTGGAACGACCTGTAGCGGCATGTTGCAGGTTATCCACATAAACTTGACGCAATAACCGGTTGATTCTTGCAAAAAAACTGCATTGCGGGCATCCTGTGCGGTAATGCGGGCAAAAAGACCCGGGATGAGGCGTGATCGAAAGGGCAGGTCACATGCGGATGAAGAACGCAGTTCGGGCGGGGCTTTGGGGCCTTGCCCTCGCGACGACAGCCTTGGCAGGCCCGCTGGCCGCCGAGACGTTGCGCGTGATGCAAGGGTCGGTTTCGGCGCCGTTGAAGGTGCCGATGAACCGCGCCGTGGTGGTCGAAAGCGATACGGCCTTTGCCGAATTGTCAATCGCCAACCCTGGAATCGCTGATATCTCGACCCTCTCGGACCGCTCGATCTATGTGTTGGGCAAAACTCCCGGACGCACGACGCTGACGCTCTTGGCTGCCGATGGCACGCTGATTTCGAATGTCGATGTGCAGGTCACGCCCGATATCGCGGAATTCAAAGAGCGTCTCCAGCAGATCCTGCCCGGCGAGCCGATCGAGGTACGCACGGCCAATGACGGGATCGTGCTGTCCGGCACCGTTTCCTCGACCGCCAAGCTGGATCGTGCCCTTGATCTGGCCCAGCGCTACGCCCCCGAGCGCGTCTCGAACCTGATGAGTGTCGGCGGCACCCAACAGGTGATGCTGAAGGTGCGCTTTGCCGAGATGCAGCGGTCAGTCTCCAAGAGCCTTGGGGTTTCGCTGGCCGCGCAGGGCGGCTCTAAAATCGGCATCGCGGGCGAGACCGGCAGTTGGCTGTCTGGCGAAAACGGCATTGGCAACCCGATCAATGTTGAAACCGGCACAGTGGGTGCCCTTGGCCTCGGCTTTACCGCCGGATCGGTGCAATTCGCGGTGCTGCTTGAGGCGCTGGAATCCAAAGGTGTCGTTCGCACGCTGGCAGAACCGAATCTGACCGCCCTTTCCGGGCAAGAGGCCAAGTTTCTGGGCGGCGGCGAATATCCTATCCCCGTCCTGACCTCGGATGGCATCGGCATCGCCTACAAACCCTTTGGCGTCGAGTTGAACTTTACGCCGACCGTGGTCGATGGCGACATCATCAACCTTCAGATCAATGCGGCGGTGTCGTCCATCGATACGACCGTGACGGTCGAGGCTGGCGGTTTTTCGATCAATGCCTTCAAACGGCGCGAAACCTCGACCACGGTCGAGATGCGCGATGGCGAGAGCTTTGCCGTTGCCGGTCTGTTACAGGATGACTTCCGCAACCTGAACAACCAATTGCCCTGGCTGGGTGATGTGCCGATCCTTGGTACGCTGTTCCGCAGCGCGGATTTTCAGCGCAACCAGAGTGAACTGGTCATCATCATCACGCCGCATCTGGTGACACCGGTCAAGGGCGATGTCTTTACCCTGCCGACAGATCGTATCCAATTGCCGACCGAGCGCGAATTCTTCCTGAACGGCACTGTTGCCAAGCCCGCCAAGGGCGCGGCGGGCCAAGGGGGGCGGGCGGAGTTTGCGACCCCTCTCGGCGACGGCGGTGGGGCACGCCGTGACGATCGACCCCC
>CALLZQ010000794.1 GCA_937858255.1 uncultured Tabrizicola sp. | reverse complement strand
CAATCAGACGCTGGCGATAGATGTTAACGCCCGCAGCCCGCGCCGCCACCTCGTCCCCGCGCGCCGCGCGGATCATAAGGCCAAGTCGGCTTCGGGTCAGCGCCCATGCAATCACCAAAGCAGCAATTGACCATGCGCAGGCCACCCAAGGCGTGACATAGACCGGCAGACCAATTAGCGACCCACGCCCGCCCGTCAGACCATCCCAGTTCCCAGCCACCGAGTTTGTAACGATCAACACCGCGAAAGTGCCGATGCTGGCCGAGATGCCGGTCAAGCGCAGCAGCGGGATTCCAACCACAAAAGCCGCGAGGCCACCGGCGACACCTGCGAACAGGCTGGCAGAAAACACATCCAACTGGGTTGTCTGAATGAAGTCAGGCAAATCATGCAGGCGCATCTGCTTCATCATGGGCGCAATGGTCAGCCATGCTGAAACATAGGCCCCGATCGCCATAAAGCTCATATGGCCAAAAGAGATCACACCGGTATTGCCGATGAAGATGAACAGCCCGATCACCACGACAAGTTTGATCAGCCAGTCGGTGACGGTGCGGTCAAGTGATGCCGGACCAAAGGATGCCAACACCACAAGGGTGACCAAAATCAGGATCAGCGGCGCTAGGTCGCGCAGTGGGGTGGCAAACATGCGTAGCAAGTTCATCAGACACGCTCCCTGACCCAAGGCAGAATGATGATGCCGCGCGGTCTTATAAGGAGAAGGGCAAACAGGATCGAATAAAGAAAGGCATCCCGGAACGGCCGCAGCTCAAGTGGCAGCATCATCTCAATCAGCACGGTCAGGCTTCCGATCACAAAGCCACCTATTGCCGCCCCTGTAAGGCTGCCAAGACCACCGATAACGGTTGCGACAAAGCCTATGACCGCCGGTTGCAAGCCAAGCTGTGGCGTCAGCGCACCGATCTGCGCCACATAAAGCAGTGAGACAACACCCGCCAGCAGACCGCTTCCGGCAAAAGCCACCGCGATGATGCGGTTGGCCTTGACGCCCAAAAGGGTGGCCATCCTGAAATTCTCGGCGGCAGCGCGCATCTGGATGCCATAGCGACTATATTTCAGGAAGGAGGCCAGGCCGACAAGCAGCAGCAGCGTGGTCACGATCATCACGATTTGCAGGTAAGACACGCTGATCTTGCCGAAGCTGACACTTTTGAGCAGCGACGAGCCGAAATTGACGCCGCGCGGCGTGGCCCCGATAGTCATCAGGACAAGGTTTTGCAACAGAAAGCTGACAGTGAAAGACCCGATCAGCAGGGTTGGGACGCTGCGCTGTCGCAGGGGCCGGAAGGCCAATCGCTCCATGGCCAGCGCGACCATGATGACAATGACGATCACCAGCACGGCGGCGATGGCATCCGGCATATCCGACAGCAGCAACAGCGCATAGCCACCGATCATCACCAGTTCACCATGCGCAAAGTTGACCAACCGCATGATGCCGAACACAAGGCCGATGCCGAGTGCCATCAGGGCGAACAGGCTACCCATGCTGATGGCGTCAACCAGGCTTTGGACAAGATTTTCCATCAGGCGGTCTCCACCGCGAAATTACCGAAATAGGCTTCGCGGAAATTTGGATCGTGGCGAAGCTGTTCTGACGGGCCACACATGGCAACCGAGCCGGTCGAAAGCACAAAAGTCCGATCAGAAACCGAAAGCGCGCGTTCGGCGTTCTGCTCGACGACAAGGATCGACAAGCCCTTCTGACGCAGCAGGGTGATGGCGTCGTAAACACGGTCGATCACCACAGGCGCAAGGCCAAGCGACGGCTCGTCAAGCAAAAGCAGCCGGGGCAGCGACATCAACGCACGACCGATGGCAAGTTGCTGCTGCTCGCCGCCGGAAAGTTTACCCGCACTGCCGTGCAGACGCTCTTTCAGGATCGGAAAAAGCTCGAAAACCTCACCAAGACGGCGATCAAAATCCACCCGCGCCCTGGCCAAGGTGCCGCCAAGCGAAAGATTCTCCCGCACTGTCAGCGATGAGAAAATGCCGCGATCCTCTGTCACCAGACTTAGCCCACGCTCGGCGATGGCTTCTGGTGACAGACCCGACAGCGATTCCCCATCCAGCAAAATCTCGCCTTGCGAGCGGACAATCCCGGTCAGGCTCAGCATCAACGATGATTTTCCTGCGCCATTTGGCCCGACAACACTGACGATCTCCCCCCGGCCAACGTGAAGTGAAACACCACGCAGGGCGACGATGGACCCATAGCGAACATGAAGATTGCGAATATCAAGCATCATGTGTCACCGCGCTCCGGCCCAGATAGGCCTCTGTTACGGCCATATTGCCGCGAATCTCATCGGGCGAACCCATGGCAATGGTCTGGCCGCGGGCCAGAACCTGAATCCGGTCGCACAGATTCAGGATCAGACGGATGTTATGCTCGATGATCACCACACCGCAGCCGATACGGTTGCGCACGTTCAGAATGATTTTCACAAGGTCATCGGCCTCTCGCATGGTCAGGCCAGCGGCCGGCTCGTCAAGAAGCAGAAAGCGGGGCCGCATGGCAAACGCGCGGGCGATGCCGACACGCCGCTCGATGCCATAGGGCAGCGCCGTCACGGCGACATCTGCCACCGATGTCAGGTCAAGCCATTCCATGATGGCCCTTGCCCGATCGCGGGCGTCACGACGCGATGCCCCCATGGCGACAGCACCGACTTCAATATTTTCACAGACCGTCAGACCTTGAAACAGCCGGACCGCCTGAAAGCTGCGCACGACACCATTGCGACTGATCCAGTGGTTCGGGCGGCGGTCGATCCGCACATTGCCAAGCCAGACAGTGCCAGAGCTGGGGCGCTGAAACCCCGATAAAACGTTCACCAGTGTCGTCTTGCCAGCGCCGTTCGGGCCGATCAGGCCGACGATTTCGTTCGGGGCCGCCTCGAAATCGACGCCTGTTACAGCGGCAAGACCGCCGAACCGCACATCAATGCCACGGCAGCAAAGCGAGCCATTTTCATGGCTTCGCGATGCGCATGACATCTCGGATATCGTAGGCATTACGACAGTTTCCGACATGCTCATTCCTATTTGAACGGGTTCGGAACGCTGGTCGGCACCTGCCACTCGACGGCCTTGTGGTTGCCATCCTCGACCTTCATGATCAACTGGCCACGGTCGTAGTTGATATGCCGGTCCTTGGTGAAAGTGGTCCGGCCAACGAGCAACGGCTCATCCTTGAACTTTTCCAACTCGGCCACGATGGCATCCGCATCAAGCGATTGGGCACGTTCAGCGGCACGGGCATAGGCCTGAATAACGCTATATCCAGTCATGGCCTGTGACGAGGTTGGCTTGGCCCCGAACTTCGCTGTGTATTTTTCCATGAAGTCACGCACTTCGGGGTTCGGATCGTCGCCAAACAGCGACCCATAGGCCCCATATTGGAAATGCGACAGGTTAGGCACAGATTCAAGCCAGTTATCACCATCCATCGAGTCCGAAGCGAGGATCTCGGTCTCAATTCCGGCAGAGCGGATCTGACGCAACATCGCGACAGCACCACCGCCCGCCGAGCAGAACATCACAAAATCCGGGGGGTTAGGCAAGTTTTTCAACCGGCTGATCTGTGCCGGATAAGACATGTCCATGCCATTGAATGTGTCGGTGCCGATGATCGATTCGGCTCCGGCCAGTCCAGTCCAGACTTCCGTAAAGCTGCTGCAAACGGATTTGTTATATTCCAGCATGGTGTCAAGCAGCACATAAGTCGTGCGCCAGCCCGCCTTTTCATAGGCCCATTCTGCCGAAAGCGCACCAAGACCCGGTGTCGCGGTGGCCATTGAGAACGCATAAGGGCCAATTGCAAAAGCGTCAAACTTTGGGTCCGCCGCACAGGTGCCAAAGGCCACGACCTTCTGGGCATTGGCTGTAAGTGCCGCCGGTGCGCCATAGTCGAAATCACATGAGGCGATCACAAGTTGGGCACCCTGCGCCAAAACCTCGGACGCGGCGCGGGCGCTGCCGGCGGGGTCAGTCTTGCTGTCAGATACCACCAAGGATAACGGGCGACCCAGAACCCCGCCCTTGGCATTGATCTCTTCAATCGCCAGTTCGGCTGCGTTCAGGGGGCCTTCATCATACTGCACCATCCAACCACTTCGGGCGACGGCAGCACCAATGACGATTGGATCAGCGGCCTGCGCCGACACCGCCGAGGCAAGCGCCCCACTGGCAAGTGCCGCGACGATAACACTTTGTCTGAAATTTCTCATTGATGTTTCCTCCTCCTCAACCCCCCCGTCCCATATGATTCATATGGTATCAGGTTGGTTGATAGTTAGTGCATTTGTTTCACAACGAGTCAAGTATGGTGTATACGTTTCTTGATCGGACATCGAAGCGATGTGGCCGATGGCGCTGCCATTAGCGCCACTCGAGACAAGAGGCTGCCCTTGCAGCATCATAAGAATATGATTTCTTGCGATAAGAGCTATATGAAATGAAAAATCTACACGATTTGCTGCTCCTACAAGATACGCCCACCTGGAAATTGGACCGTCTGCTGATCATCATGTGCGCGGGTGATGAAACACACTGGTCAACTGTGCGCCTTGTGCGATGCGGCTGGGCAACGGAAACCTTTACCAAATGTATAGCGAGCGAAGGACTCTCGGTCTTCAAGAGTTGCTACAAGATAAATACTGTGGAATCGAAGACCGGAGCGCCCTGTTCGGTCAGGTAGTGGACGGCTTGCGCAATGTCATACATGTTCAGGCTGCGCAGCATGATGACGATGGAGGCAGCGGCGGGATCATGACGCATGGCGGTCCCCGGCGATCTGGGCGCGCAGGCCATCATAGCGCTCGACATTGGCCTTTGGCTCGCGGCGCAAAATCAGCGCCTGTAGGATGTCGAGAGGGGGGCCATCGGTGATCTTGCCGTCGACTAGCCGGTGCAAAAGGTTCAGCACATGCATCTTGGTCGGCACACCTGCTTGCAAGGCCATCTCAACGGCGGTTAGCACGGCCTGCTCATCGTGATGCAAAACGAGCGCTAGGATGTCGACCATATCGCGATCGCCGCCCGGTTTGCGCAGCATTTGATTCTGCAACAATTTGAAGGCATTTGGCAATTCGGCGCATGGAGCACCATTGCGCAGTGCCCCCGGCTTACCTTGAACGACAGCCAGATTGTGCCGCCAGTCGTAATCGTACTCAATGGCAGGTTATGGGACCGTTCGATCAATCGCTCCTGCTCACACAGGATTTGGCCTTCTGCGGCGACAACCAGCCGCTCGGGATAGATCCTGAGGCTGACAGGACGGTTGGCGAAAGACGCCGGCACGCTGTAGCGGTTGAGATCAAAATTGATCAAGCAGGTCGGTGACACCCGCTTGCTCTTCTCGACAAAGCCGTCAAATGCCTGAGGCATCAGCGCAGCCTGCCCCTCGGTCCAGATATCCGCGATCATGCTGGGCAAAACACAATGGAGAACCTCGCGCCACAACTCCATCCAGCGCAGCTCAAACCACGGGTTCAACACGGCTACATCTGGGAAGTGCGGCATCGGCAGCCAAAGACGCGGCCGGGCATCCTGCACGTACTTCTCAACCTGCCCCTTCTCCCAGCCAGATGCCGGTTGCAGAACTGGGGCTAGAACACATAGTAATTGGTCATGGCGAGGAATCGAGCGTTGATCAGTCGTTGCTTGCCACGACCGACCCGGTCCACCGCTGTCTTCATATTGTCGTAAATGCCGCCATCGGGAACATCACCGAAGACGCGGAACCCGTGCCAAGGGACATCAAACAACATCTCATGGGTTTTCAGCAAATAGGCTCTGACCAGAAAAGCCCGGCTGTGCGACAGCACGATATGCCCGACATGCACCTTTGTCCGCTCGCCGCCAAGCAGGGCATAATCCTCACTCCTGTCGAACTGAAACGCCTCGCCCGGACAAAACGCCAAAGCAACAACAGCGCCGCGCCCGGTCCTGCTGCTCTCGCTGCAAACTTTGCGGGCCCAACACAACAGCGATATTCTGCAGGAGCACAGTCCCCCTTTAAGACATAAAACCGGAGCTCCCGTTGATGCCTTTCCGGAAAACGCTCAGCCTTTTTGGAGCTACGCTCGCCTCCTTGATTGTGGCCGCCCCTCGGGCAAGCGCCTATCAAACCGACTGCGCTATCTTGCTGTGCCTAGCGGGAGGGTTTCGCCAAGTGCGCCCTGCCCTGCCCCTCGGGCCGAGATGATCCGACGGATTACCCCCTGGCCGATTGAGCCACCGCTTCAGTTCTGGCGCTGGCCGATGCGGGCTGGCTTTAAAAGCCAGCCCACGATTGCGATTACCTTAACGAAGCAGCCAATGCCGTTGCCACGAAACCGAGGTTTGGACATAAGTGCTATCCCCATCTACAGCAGCACGATTGAATCCTATCTTAGGGCAATCAAAGTCTATGACATGACTTACCGTCGCCACCGCGGGCATGATGACAGTTGCAACGTCACATTCAGAATCCAAATTGGCAGCTACGATACCACCGGCGCGTTCAACTGGCGCCGACACCTTGATCTGTTCGTCGACACCTACAACCACGACCGAAGGCTCAAGACCCTAACAGGGTGCTGAAGAAGTCTCCGGTGCGGAACGGTTTTCTTTCGGCGCAACCGGCTGCGTTTGGTTTCGGGTCCTTCGGCGCAGACGGCATGCGTGCCTGACGCGGCGTCTCATCGTCATGCTGCCAGCAGCCTGGGCAGTCGGGCAAGGTTGTTGGCGGCCATCGTCAGGATGAAGCGGGAACGCACCCGTTCGAGGCCGCGATAGACGGTCTGAGCCATGCCGCCAACGGTTTTGGCCCAGCCGAATGCTTCTTCGATGCGTTTACGGTGCTTGATCGACAGGGCGTAACCCTCGTGCCGGGTCGTGCGGCCGTCGATCGCTGAATGCCTCGATTTCTGTGCGACATGGGGCGTGACGCAGGCTTGCCGCAGGTCGGCGACGAACTCGGCGGCGTCGAAGCCCTTGTCGGCACCCAGCGTCAGCCGTCGAGTCGAGCCGGGGGAGTGGCGGTGGATCATGTCCAGTGCGGCGCGCCGCTCCGCATGACCGTCGGCCTGCGTCAGATCGCCCTGCACGATCAGGCCGTTGCGGTTCTCCATCAGGGCATGGCCGATGAAGCACAGCATCGCGCCGGTGCCGGGGGACTTCTTGTAAAGGCGCGCATCGGGGTCGGTGGTCGAGGCATGGGTGGAATTGGACCGCTTCGCGCCCCGGAAATCGACTTCGGCATTGCGGTTCTGGCGGGTGGGGCGGGACATCGGGATGGTCTCGGGCTCGGTGGGTTGGTCTGGTTCTTCGATGGCGGTGTCGGGTCCCGGTGGGCAGCCCGGAGCGTCGTCGGGCGGCGTGTCGTCCGCCTTGGGCTGGAAGCTCTTCATCGAGGCCCAGGCCTTGACCAGCGTGCCATCGACCGAGAAATGCTCGTCCGACAGCAGCGGCGCGACCTCGCGGTGAGCCAGGATCGCCGCCATCACCTTGCGCGACATGTCGGTCGTCAGCAGCCGGTCGCGGTTCTTGGTGAAGACCGTCGGCACCCACACCGGGTCGTCGATGCCGAGGCCGACGAACCAGCGGAACAGCAGGTTGTATTGCATCTGCTCCATGAGTTGCCGCTCGGAGCGGATCGAGAACAGGATCTGGATCAGGCTCGCCCGGATCAGCCGTTCCGGCGGGATCGAGGGGC
>CALLZQ010000793.1 GCA_937858255.1 uncultured Tabrizicola sp. | reverse complement strand
CGCGCGACGGTGGCCGCGCTGTTCGGCCTGACGATTCTGGTGCTGTGGGAGGGCTGGGTGCGCGGGTTTGAGGTCAGCCCGGTGATCCTGCCCGGCCCGCTCTCAATCGCCGCGCGGCTGGCGGGGTCGCTGGGCACACTCTGGGCCGATTTCGTGCAGACGGTGATCAAGGGCGCGCTCAGCGGCTTTGCCATTGGCGTGGCGGCAGCCTTTGTCACCGCCATCGCCATTGACCGCAGCCCGTTCCTGCAAGCCCGCCTCTTGCCCATCGGCAATTTCGTCGCAGCCCTGCCGATCGTCGGCCTCGCGCCGATTCTGGTGATGTGGTTCGGCTTTGACTGGCAGTCAAAGGCCGCCGTCGTGGTGGTCATGGTGTTTTTTCCGGTGCTGGTGAATATGGTCGCCGGGCTGAACGCCACCGACCGGATGCAGCGCGACCTGATGGCCACCTGGTCGGCAAGCTATTGGCAGAGCCTGATCTATCTGCGCCTGCCGGCCGCCATGCCCTTTGTCTTCAACGGCCTCAAGATCGCCTCGACGCTCGCGCTGATCGGCGCCATCGTGGCCGAGTTCTTTGGCAGCCCCATCGTCGGCATGGGCTTTCGCATCTCGACCGAGGTGGGGCGGCTTGGCCTCGATATGGTCTGGGCCGAGATTGTGGTGGCAGCGCTTTCCGGCTCGGCACTTTACGGGCTGATCAGTGTGATCGAGCGGCGCGTGACCTTTTGGCATCCGTCGCAGCGGCAGGGCGGGCGTTAGGCGCCCTGCCCCGCCCCCGCGCATTCGGCCAACAGCCATGCGACCAGCGCGGCGGCTTCGGGGTGGCGCGCCCCGACCTGAGGTTCCAGCAGATAAAACGCCTCATCAATCGGGACGGCCAGATCAAAGGGCGCGATCAGCCGCCCCGCCGCCAGATCGGGCGCGGCGAGTGACCCGCGCCCCAGCGCCACCCCCGCCCCTGCCGCCGCAAGGGCCAGCGCCATCAACGTCGTATCGACATGCAGCCCCTGCCCCGGGTCGACACCGCCGGCCCCCGCCGCCGCCAGCCAGATCCCCCAGCCCTGCTGATAGCCCATCACATGCAAGAGCCGGTGCTGCGCCAGATCCTCGGGCCGCCGCAGCCCCTCTGTCCCCGGTGCGCAGAGCGGAATGATCCGCTCCCACGTCAGGCGATGGCTGCGAAAGCCCGGCCAGTCGCCGGTGCCGTATTGAATATCCAGATCATGCAGATCAGAGTCGAACCCGTCGTTCCAGACGCTCGAGACGATGCGCACATTCACCCCGGGATGCGCGCGCAGGAACCCCTCCAGCCGCGGCGCCAGCCAGTTGACGGCAAAGGACACCGCCACCCGCAGCGTCAGCGCCCGGTTCAGCCGCCGCCCGAACACCTCGCGCGTGCCAAGCGCCAGCCGGTCCAGCGCGTCCTGCACCTTGGGCAGATAGCTCGCGCCCCAGCGGGTCAGCTCCAGACTGCGGGGGCGGCGGTGAAACAGTGGCTGCTGGACATGCAATTCCAGCGCCCGCACATGTTTGGAAATCGCGGCTTGGGTGACATGCAGTTCCGCCGCTGCCTGCGTGAAACTCAGCGTGCGGCCCGCCGCCTCAAAGGCGCGCAGCCATGTCAGCGGCGGCAGATCGGGTGCAGGCATTGCAGACTCCCAACTATGGCATAACTTTTTGTAGGGGCATTGCCCCGAAATACGTCGTTTGACGGCGCGGGGCCAGTGGCTTCATCTGCGGGCATCCCAGCATGAGGCCCCGATGTTTAACTTTCAGCCGAACACCCGCATCCGCCCCTCGCCGTTTTATGAGGCGACTTTGGCCGAGGGCCTGAAAATGGCCAATGTCTACAACCGGATGGTCATGCCGACCTCTTATGGCGATCCCGAAGGGGAATATTGGCGCCTCATCAACGGCGTCTCGCAATGGGATGTGGCGGTCGAGCGGCAGATCCAGCTCAAGGGCCCGGATGCCGCCCGGCTGGCGCAGATCCTCGCGCCCCGCGATCTGTCGAAATGCGCGGTGGGTCAGGGCAAATATGTCGCCCTCTGCAATCATCGCGGCACGATCATCAACGATCCGATCCTGCTCAAGCTGGCCGATGACCTGTTCTGGCTGTCGATTGCCGACAGCGATGTGGAACTCTGGGCCGGGGCGATTGCCGCCGAACGCGGGCTGAATGTCGAGATCAGCGAGCCCGATGTCTCGCCCATGGCGCTGCAAGGCCCCAAGGCCGAGGATGTGGTGGCGCATGTGCTGGGCGACTGGGTGCGCGGGCTGAAATACTTCTGGTTCCGCGAAACCGAAATCGAGGGGGTTCCGGTGGCGGTCCAGCGGCCGGGCTGGTCGAAACAGGGCGGTTTTGAGATCTATCTGCGCGACGGCACCAAGGGCACACGGCTGTGGAACATTTTCAAAGAGGCGGGCCAGCCCTGGGGCATCGGTCCCGGCGCCCCCTCCAGCCCCGAGCGGGTGGAGAGCGGCCTCGTCTCGGTCGGCGGCGATACCGATGCTGACACCAACCCCTTTGAGGTGCGGCTGGAGAAATATGTCGATCTGGACGTGCCCGATGACGTGATCGGCATCGCCGCCCTGCGCCGGATCAAGGCCGAGGGGCCGCGCCGCCGCCAGTTGGGCGTGATCCTTGAGGGCGACCGCCCCGCCCCCCTCGGCATGCGGCGCGAGGATATCCATCAGGACGGGCGCGCGGTCGGGATGCTGACCAATTGCACATGGTCCTACCGGATGCAGGCCAATATCGGCTTTGGCCTTGTGGCGGCGGATTTGGCTGCGGGCGACCGCGTCACGGTGCAGCGGGCGAGCGGCCCGGTTGCGGCGCGGCTGGTCGAGATCCCCTTCATCTGACGTTGGGTCACGGGCGCCGGCGCGCCTTGTCTTTGGCGCCCCCCACGGGGCACCATGACCGCCAAGCGGGGAGGCGCCGGCCCCCCGCCCGGATCAGGGGGGAGACTGACCGATGCAATCCCATTACGACGCCCCGGCGCGCGGACCGGCCAACCATGTGGCCCTCTCGCCGCTGTCATTTCTGGCACGCGCCGAGGCGGTTTATGCCCGCCGCCCGGCGACCAGCTTTGGCGGACTGACCCGGACCTGGGCCGAAACCGGTGCCCGGGTGCGGGCGGTCGCGGCAGGGCTGCGGGCACAGGGGATCGGGCTGGGGGATACCGTCTCGGTCCTTTCCTCCAACCGGCCGGAACTGCTGGAACTCCACTATGCCGTGCCCTTGGCCGGGGCGGTGCTGAACACCATCAACACCCGGCTGGAGGTCGAGACCGTCGCCTATATCTTGGCCCATTCCGATTGCCGGCTGGGGCTGGTCGAGGCGGCGTTGCGCCCCTTGGCCGAGGCGGCGATGGCGCAGAATGGCGTGGCGCTGCCGGTGATCGAGATCGGCGGGGGGTGGCGAGGGGAATATGAAAAACTGCGCGCCCCCCCCCCGCACGGGAGGGGAAAGCCCCCCGACCCAAAGGAA
>CALLZQ010000792.1 GCA_937858255.1 uncultured Tabrizicola sp. | reverse complement strand
GGGGGGGGCGCCCTGGGGCCCAGCCCATCGCGCTGGCCACCGCCGGCGGGGCCGCGTTTTGCGGGCGGATCGGGGCGCCCGCCTATCCCGCCCTGCCACTGAAAGACCGGCTGGCCCTGTCCGATGAGATGCGCGCCGCCCGGATCTCGCAAACCGAGGCCGAGGCGAAATCGCCACCCGACAGTCAGCGCCCCGATGTCGATCCGTCTTTCCTTGACCTGATGGAAAAGCTGCGCGCCACCATGGCCGAACGGCCCGATGATCTGCGCGGCCTTGAACTCCTCGCCCGCAATGAGGCCGCGCTTGGCAATTTTCGCGCGGCCCAAGCCGCCTTTCGCCATATTGTCGAATTGAAGGGCGAACTGACCAGTGCCGAAGATCACGCGCTCTTGGCCGAGATGATGATCCTCTCGGCCGGTGGCTATGTCTCGCCGCAGGCCGAGGCGGAACTGGTGCATGCGCTGGAACGCGACGGCCAAAACGGCATGGCGCGCTATTACTCTGGCGTGATGTTCGCACAGGTGGGGCGCTTTGACCGGACCTTTATCCTCTGGCGGCAACTGCTGGAGGGGGGCCCGCAAGATGCCCCCTGGATCGCACCGATCCGCGAGCAGATGGCCGATATCGCCGCCCGCGCCGGGGTGAATTATCAACTGCCCCCCGCCGAGGGCGAAGCGTTGAAAGGGCCGAGCGCCGCCGACATGCAGGCCGCCGGCGGGATGAGCGCCGAGGACCGTCAGGCGATGATCGAGGGCATGGTGGCGCAACTGGGCGAGCGGCTGGCCGCCGAGGGTGGCAGTGCCGCCGAATGGGCGCGGCTGATCACCTCGCTGGGCATGCTGGGCCGCACCGATGAGGCCCGCGCGATCTATGCCGAAGCCCGTGGCAAGTTCGAGGGCCAAGAAGCCGATCTGCGCCTGCTGGACGAGGCCGCTACCGCCGCCGGGCTTGCCGAATGATCCTGACCGAACTGAGCGACTTCGCCGCCACGCTGCCGGCCTTTGGCGCGGTGGCTGGCCTCGATCTGGGCGACAAGACCATTGGCGTGGCCATTTCCGACCTGCGCCGGGGGGTTGCTACCCCGTCCGAGGTGATCCGGCGCGAGAAATTTACCCTCGACGCCCAGCGTCTGCTGGCGCTGCTGACCGCGCGCGAGGTTTGCGGCATCGTCCTTGGCCTGCCCCTGAACATGGATGGCAGCGAGGGGCCGCGCGTGCAATCGACCCGCGCCTTTGCCCGCAATCTGGAAAAACTGACGGTGCTGCCCATCACCTTTTGGGATGAGCGTTTGTCGACCGTCGCCGCCGAACGCGCGCTGCTAGAGGCGGATACGTCGCGAAAACGTCGCAAAGAGGTCATTGATCAGGTCGCGGCGGGATATATTTTGCAAGGTGCGCTGGACCGGCTGGCGCATATGAACCGGGGTTAGGCTGTTGAAAGACGACATCTGGAAGCGGGATGAAATCCAGTCGCCCTGCGTCAAGCTCTGCGTGGTTCACCCCGAAGAGCGGATTTGCGTCGGCTGCTATCGCTCGATTGACGAGATTTCCACCTGGTCGCGCCTGACGCATGAGGCGCGGGCCGCCATCATGGCAGAGCTGCCCGCCCGCGCGCCCCGTCTGCAAAAGCGCCGGGGTGGCCGTGCGGCGCGCCTGAACGGCTGAGCCGACTTACCAGCCAAGCGCCTTGCGCAGCATGTTCAGCGCCACCAGCGTGATGAACACCGCAAACACCCGCTTTAGCGGCTTGGGGTCCATCGCATGGGCCAGGCGCGCGCCCATAGGCGCCGTGATCAGCGTCATCGAGATCACCAGAAAGAACGCCGGCAGGTTGATGGCGCCAAGGGTAAAGGGTGGCGGCGCCTGAACCGGCAAAATCAGAAAGCCGATGACCGAGGGTACGGCAATGGTGACGCCAAAGCCCGCCGCCGTCGCCACCGCCCGATGGATCGGCATGTTATAGAGCGTCATCAACGGCACGCCAAAGCTGCCGCCCCCGATCCCCATCAGCACCGACAAAAACCCGACCACCGGCGCGATCACCGCCCGGCGCAGGCCCGAGGGCATTGCCGGCCCCAGCCGCCAGTCAGGCCGGCCAAAGGCCATATACAGGCCAACGATAATCCCCAGCACACCAAAGATCATTTGCAGCGTGGTCGATTTCAGCGCCGAGGCCGTCACCACCCCCACCGCGGCACCGATGGCGATCCACGGTCCCCAGCCCCGCAAGACCGACCAATCCACCGCGCCCTTCTTGTTATGCGACAGGACCGAGCGCAGCGAGGTCACGATGATTGTCGCCAGCGAGGTCGCAAGGCAGACCTGCATCAGGTTCGGCCCGGCAAATCCCAGCGTGCCAAAGGCGTAGAAAAACGCGGGCACCAGCACAATCCCGCCCCCCACCCCCAACAGCCCCGCCAGGACGCCCGCCAAGGCTCCGATCACCACCAACAGCGCCACCATCGCGGCAAGGATCATCGGATCGGGCATGGCATCCTCCGTACTCGGGTTTGCCTAGCCTTATCGCGGCAAGGCGGGGGCTTCCAGTGGGGCTTACACCCGGCCCGGAAAAGATTTATCGTCCGGTCAACATTTCTTGCAGCGAGTCTTTCCCGATGACGACCTCGTTCTGGCGCCCTGCCCTTGTGCTGGGGCTTTTGTCCTGTGTCGGCCCCTTTGCCATCGACATGTATCTGCCGGCCATGCCCGAAATCGGGCGTGACCTTGGCGCCGCTGTGCCGGCGATGCAGGGCACGATCACCGCCTATTTCTTTGCCTTTGGCCTGGCACAACTGGTTTACGGGCCATGGGCCGATCAGGCCGGGCGCAAGCCGCCGCTTTATGCCGGGCTGGCGGTGTTTCTGATCGGCACGCTGATCTGTGCCTTGGCCGGCTCGGTCGAGATGATGTGGGCAGGGCGGTTCGTGCAAGGTCTGGGCGGCGCCGCTGTGATGGTGGTGCCGCGCGCAATCATCCGCGACATGGCCACGGGACATGAGGCGACGCGGCTGATGGCGGCCATCATGCTGGTGATCTCGGTCTCGCCCATGCTGGCGCCGCTCGCCGGGTCGGGTGTGCTGGCGGTGTCGGGCTGGCGGATGATCTTTGCCGTTCTGGGCGTCGCGGCGCTGATCTCACTGTTGATGATCCGGTTCTTGCTGGCCGAGACGCTGGCCGCCGAACATCGCCAGACCTTTGCTCTGTCCGAGACGCTGGCGGGGACACAGCGGCGGGAGGGGGGTCTGCGGTTTGTGGGGCGGTCCCTCCTCCGCCGCATTTGCCAGGGCCGCCTTTTCGGCTTTTTCTCCCCTGGCCCCC
>CALLZQ010000791.1 GCA_937858255.1 uncultured Tabrizicola sp. | reverse complement strand
GCCTTGCCGACATACAGCACCTCGCCCCGGGGGTTCAGCATCCGATAGACACCGGGCGAACCGTCGAGCGTCTTGAGATAGCCCTGAATAACCTCATGCCCCGTGGCAACAGGCGCCTCTGATCTGCCTTCGTCGTTCATTCGCCCCCCGGTCTGGTCCCGAGTTCACAGGTCATCGATTCTGCCCCATGGCTGCAATGATATCGAGGCGGGGGCAATAGAGAAGAAGTCCACGGTTTCTGTGGGTAACTCTGCGGAGAAAGTTTCTCGATCACGGAATTTCCCTTGGTTTCAGGCGGCTTCCACACATTGCCCAAAAATTAGGCAATAAACTAAGCTATTGAAAAACAAGGAAAGAAAAATGAACCCGCTCCAAACACTTGAGATTTCAGGCTTTTTGTAACAGCGCCGTGAAGACCTATACGAAAGTGGACAACTCACATTCCGCTTTACGCATAGTCACTCAACCCCCAGCACATCAGGGGTTTGCCAGGCCAGATGCTGCCCGCCATCCACGGCGATCATTTGCCCTGTCACCGCGGGGGAATCGAGGAAGAAACCCAAGGCCGCAAGGATATCGTCAGGGTTCGCACCGCGCTCCAGAACGGTCGCCGCCCGTTGGCGGGCAAAGTGGCTTTCGCTCTGCCGCGCGCCGCGCAGGGTCGGCCCCGGCCCGATTCCGTTAACGCGGATATGCGGCGCCAACCCCTGTGCCGCAGTCTGAGTCAGCGCCCAGAGGCCCATCTTGGCAATGGTATAGGTGCTGAATTCCGGCGTCAGCTTGTGGATGCGCTGATCCAGCATATTGATGATCAGCCCGCGGGCCTGTGGTTCACCCTGGGCATCCGTCTCGGCGGGCGGGCATTGGCGGGCAAAGGCCTGCGTCAAGACATAGGGCGCACGCAGGTTCGACTCGATGTGCCTGTCCCAGCTTTGCCGGGTCGCCGTATCAATCCGGTCATATTCAAAGATCGAGGCATTGTTGATCAAGATGGTCAGCGGGCCTAGCGCCGCCGTGGCCCGGGGGATCAGCGCCTGAACCTGCGCCTCATCCAAGAGATCGGCCTGCAAGGCGACGGCCCGGCGCCCCATGGCCCCGATCTCGGCCACCACCGCCTCGGCCTCGGCCTGCGAGCGGGCGTAATGCACCGCAACATCATGCCCGCGCCGCGCCAGATACAGCGCCATCGCGCGGCCCAACCGCTTGCCCGCCCCGGTCACCAAAGCCGTCATGGCCTAGCCCCTCTTCTTGCAGCCGCATTTGCTGCCGATCAGATAGCGCCCGCAGTCGCGGCAAACCGGTGCCCGCCCCGAGGCGCGGCGTACCGCGCGGGACAGCGCATCAGGAAACAGCGCCTTGCCGATCATCCCCAGCAAGATCATCGCCAAGAGAAAGATCAGGATGATCTTGAACAGCATTCAAAGACCATAGCGCGCCCACAGGGCCCGCTCCTCGACCGTGGCCATCACGCTCTCACTCATCGTCAGGCCCAGACGTTGCAGCAGGCCGCGCCGCAGGCCATAGGGTTGCAGGCGAACCTTGTCGCCAAAGATTTCCATCATCTTGGGGCGCAGATGTGCCAAGCCGTCGGCCAGACCCAGATCAACCGCGCGCTGCCCCACCCAGATATCGGCGTTGAACAGATCCTCGCCCGCCGCCAGCCGTGCCCCGCGACTGGCTTTGACATGCGCGATAAAGGTCTGGTGCAGCGGTTCCAGCATCGAACGGATCCGCTCGGCATCCTCGATGGTCTGGGGCCGGAAGGGGTCGGCAAAGCTCTT
>CALLZQ010000790.1 GCA_937858255.1 uncultured Tabrizicola sp. | reverse complement strand
GGCAGAGCGGCGGGTATGGTGTAGTGGTAGCGCCTCAGCCTTCCAAGCTGATGGGGCGGGTTCGATTCCCGCTACCCGCTCCAAATCCCGGCATCAGTCAACAAGCGTGGCGCGGGATCTCCTGATTGCGTGCCGTTCAGCTTCGATGCCAATGAAGTGGCTGATATGTCGAAACCATCGGTCAGGCCAGGAATTCGATTGATGCCACGACCGGCAGCTCCCTGCCGCCGCTGACGAAATCCACGCCGGTCTGTTGGCGGTTCCCGAACAAGACCAGAGCGCTGCAAACACCGCCATGCAAAGCGGAATACTAACTCTAACATACTGAAAATGAAAAATAAATCTGGCGATCCCGGGAGGACTCGAACCCCCGACCTGTCGCTTAGAAGGCGATTGCTCTATCCAGCTGAGCTACGGGACCGTTGGCGTCGTTTTGCGCGACGGTGGGGGATTAGGCAAGTGGCTTTGTCATGAAGACGGAATTGGGATCATCGGTATACCCCTCGAAGGGAGGGCATTCGACGAACCCGGCATTGGCGTAAAGCGCCCGGGCAGCGAGGAAGGGGGGCTGCAGCTGGGTTTCAAGCGGCAGAGTCGAAAAACCGTCGACGCGGGGTGCTTGGATCAAATGAACGCGCATCCGCCGCGACAGGCCGCGGCCGCGCGCCTCGGCCAGGACATGCATCGACTTGATCTCGGCATGGGTCTCATCAATGCGCTTGAACGCCCCCATCGCCAACGGCCGCCCCTCTTCGCGCATTACAAAAAACCAGATACCCGGCGCGTTGAGGGCGCCTCGGTCCATCATGTGAATGCTCTCGGGCGGGGTATCGGCATGCATATCGGCAGTATGGCGCGAAAACAGCAGCGCCAGGTCGTCGGTCAGGGGATTTTCCAGCGCGATGCCGATCATGAATCTCTCCGCAGGCGGCGCGCCCCCGCGCCGTCTTTGGTCCATGAATACAGGCTTGTCCGGCAGGGGCAAGACCCCCGCCGCGACGCGGGGGATCAGGCTTCAGCCCGCGATGTAATCGGCCAGAACCTTGGCCGTTCCTTCGGACCACAGCCGGTTCAGATGCCGGGCAAAGGCTGCCTGGAACCGGGCATCCTGCCCCAGATCACCATAGACCTCGCGCTGGGACAGCCAGACGGCGGGGTCCTTTCGGGCGGCAGCGGCAAGCTCGGTCAGACGCGGCCAATTCGGATCGTTCGGCTCGATCCCCGTCCCGTTGTCGGTTGTGCCATGGCAATAGCGGCACCACAGGGCGGATTCCAGCGACAACCCCTCGATACTCCCCCCAGCCGCCAGCGCATCCCGCAGGCTGGGCACGATGAATTTCGGCTGGCGGTTCGAGCCGTCAAGGCAGAGCCGGCGTTCGGTATCGGCGATCTCGGGGTTGGAAAAACGTTCGCGGATCAAGTCGTAATAGGCCGGGATATCGGTATTCGGCACCGGCGGCACATAGGGAATGATCTCTTCGCGCTCGACCCGGTCAAGAAAACCGGTGATCAGCGGATGGGCCATCGCCTCATGCACATATTCCACCTCCATCAGCCCGCCCGGATAGGCGATGACGGCGTGCCCGCCATTGAGGATGCGGATCTTCATCGTCTCATAGGCGTGGACCTTGTCGGTAAAGGTGACGCCGACCGCTTCCAGCGGCGGGCGCCCCTGGGGGGGGGGGGCCCCCCGCCCCCCCTGGCGGGACGGCCCGCCAAGCACCCGGCCCCGGACCGCGCCCCGCAAGAAGCGCAAGCCCGCGGAGATCCCGGCCGCGGCCACGGTGCGCCGGATCAACTCGAACGAGCGCCTGCGCGCGCTCCCGCCCGAGCAGCGGGTCGAGGGTCTGAACCGGCTGCACCCGGATGAGGGGTGGCGCCTGGGCAAGGGCGGGAAGTTCTTCGTGAACCGGAACGGCGAGACGATCCCCGTGGGGTACCAGTGAACGACGACGAGTTCGAGCGCGCGTTCCTCGGCCTGTCCGACGAAGAGTTCGAGCGCGCCTTCCTGCCCGCACCTCCGCGGTACACCCTGCCGGAGGAGATCGACGCGCGCCCGGACGACCCGCTCCAGGGCGCCTTCGCCGCCGTTGGTGAGGAGGTCGCCCAGCGCATGAGCGCGCGCGGGTTGGCCCAGCGCGCCCAGCAGTGGCGCGAGGATCCGGGCTTCATGGGCCAGATCGCCCAGGCGGTCGCCCCGCTGGCGGAGAGCGAGCGCACCCCGCT
>CALLZQ010000789.1 GCA_937858255.1 uncultured Tabrizicola sp. | reverse complement strand
CAGGCCGCACCTGTGACCAGAGAAACCTCTCGTTCCGCCGAGAAGCCACCCATCAGAACCGCCACACGGGACATCCTGCTCGATGCACCCGCCATTTACTGCCTCTCGGGTCGTGTTAGACCCTTATTCTTGTTTTTCCGGCGCCGGTTCACCGACGCGCATGATTTCCCACTCTAGCGTGATCCCGCTGTTTTGGAAAACCCTATTTCGTACATCCTCGCCCAGATTTTCGAGATCTGCGGCCGTGGCGCCACCGGCATTGATCAGGAAATTGGAATGCATTTCCGACATTTGCGCCCCGCCCCGCCGGGCGCCGCGCATCCCTGCCTCATCAATCACCTTCCAGGCTTTCAGCTCATGCCGGTCATCGGCCCGCCCGGTCGAGGAATAGCCAGCAGGGTTGCGAAAGGTCGATCCGGCGCTGCGGTCCTTGGTCGGCTGGCTGGCGTCGCGTTTGGCGATCTGCTCGTCCATCCGCGCCGCCAGTTCCGCCGGATCGCCCGCCGGCGCGCGGAAACGGGCCGAGACGATGACCGCCCCCTCGGGCAAATCCGATTGGCGATAGCGCAGGTTGAGCGCGGTGGCCGGCAGGGTCATCACCTCACCGCCGCGCGTGATCACCCGCACCTCTTCCAGCACATCGGCGATATAGCTGCCATAGCAGCCCGCGTTCATCCGCACCGCGCCGCCGATGCTGCCCGGGATGGTGCGCAAAAAGGTGAGATCGCGCCCCGCCTCGGCGGATTTCCGCGCAACATGGGCATCCAGCGCCGCCGCCCCGGCCACGACCGCCTCGCCTGCGACCTCGATGCCGTTAAAGCCGCGCCCCAGCCGGATCACCACCGCCCGCAAACCGCCATCGCGCACGATCAGATTGCTGCCCACCCCCATTGGGAACACCGGGATGTCCGGGTTCAGCGCCGCCAGAAACGCCGCCAGATCCGCCTCATCCGCCGGCTGAAACAGCCAATCCGCCGGCCCGCCGACGCGCAGCCAAGTCAGGTCGGCCAAGGGCCGGTTCGGGGTCAGGGTGCCGCGGGGGGTCGGAAGCTCTGTCATGCAAAGGTGCTAAGCCAAACCCGCCCCGGGGCGCAAGGGGGAGAGGGTTCAGGGCCAAGGCCATTTGACGGCGAATTCGACGAGGGCGTTGCCAAAGGCCACAACCTGCTCCCATGTGACGCCAGTAAGCCATGCCGCCGCTTGCGTTCCGAGTGCCAGGCCGAGGGGTTTTAGCGCATGATCGAGGACCGCATCTGCCTTGCGCCCGCAGTAGAGCAATATCGTCCTTGCCCCGGCAACCAAGGCAGAGCCGGCTTTCCGCAGCACGGCACTCGACTGGCGGGGCTTGGCAAAGTCCTCTGAAACAACCTCCCACCGCGCGGCGATCTCCCGCCCCCCCCCGGCACCGTTCCCCCCCCCCTCGCCCGCCACGACGCGGGGGGGCGCCGGGCACCCGCCCCCCCCCGGACCGCCGATCTGCGCGAGGCGCTGTCGCGCGTCCCCGACATGGA
>CALLZQ010000788.1 GCA_937858255.1 uncultured Tabrizicola sp. | reverse complement strand
GGGCGAGTACCCGGCGCTCTATGCCCGGATGGCGGAACTGGTGCGCACCGGTGCCAGCGAGGTCGATCTGGCGCCGATGGTGCATGTGGCCGATGCGCTGTCGCTTGGGCGGCGCATGGTTACGGATGCGTTTGAATTCTGATTGAAGGTAGGGGGCAAGATATGCTGACAGGCAAACATCTGATTGCGGGCGAATGGCTGGCAGGTGCGGGAACCTTTCGCTCGCCCGCGCATGGGCCGGCGCATGACTTTGCCCTCGGCGATATCAGGTTGGTAGCGCGGGCCTGTGAGGCGGCCGAGGACGCCTATTGGGACTATTCCGCCCTGCCTGCCGAGGCCCGTACGGGGTTCCTCGAAAAGATCGCCGATGAGATTGAGGCGCGCGGTGCCGCCATCACCGAGATCGGCTGTCAGGAAACCGGCCTGCCCGAAGCGCGACTGAATGGCGAGCGGGGGCGCACGACGGGCCAGCTTCGCCTGTTCGTCATTCACATCCGCCAACAAGGCTGGCAAAACCGGCGAGATGCTGTGGCGCTGCCGGATCGCCAGCCCCTGCCCCGCCCGGATCTGAAGATGATCCAGCGCCCCATCGGGCCGGTCGCGGTCTTTGGTGCCTCAAACTTCCCGCTGGCCTTTTCGGTGGCGGGCGGGGATACCGCCTCTGCCCTCGCCGCCGGTTGCCCGGTGGTGGTCAAGGGCCATTCCGCCCATCCCGGCACGGGCGAGATCGTGGCGCAGGCGATTGACGCCGCCATTCGCGCCTGCGGGATGCCAGCGGGTGTCTTTTCGCTGATCCAGGGCGGCAACCGCGCGGTGGGTGAGGCGCTGGTGACGCATCCGCTGATTTCGGCCGTCGGGTTTACTGGCTCGCTCGCCGGGGGGCGGGCGCTCTTCGACCTCTGCGCCGCGCGGCCTGATCCCATTCCGTTCTTTGGAGAGCTTGGCAGCGTCAATCCGATGTTTCTGCTGCCACAGGCACTTGCCACGCGCGGAGAGGCCATTGCACAGGGCTGGGCGGCCTCGCTGACCCAAGGGGCAGGCCAATTCTGCACCAATCCCGGGATTGCGGTGGTGATCGACGGGCCGGATGCCGATGCCTTTGCCAGCGCCGCACAGGCCGCTGTCGGTGCCACTGGCCCGCAAACCATGCTGACCGATGGTATCGCCGCCGCTTATCGGCAGGGGCGCGACCGGGTGGCGGCGGGGCGCGGGGTGCGCGCGCTGTTGACCACGATGTGCGACCAGCGCAGCGCCACACCCTATCTGTTTGAGGTGTCGGGCGCGGACTGGCTGGCCGATCACATGCTGGCCGAAGAGGTGTTTGGCCCCTTGGGCCTGATCGTCCGCGTGCGCCATGCTGCCGAGATGCGCACCCTTGCGCTGTCGCTACAGGGGCAATTGACCTGCACCCTGCATCTGGACGAAGGCGATACCGATCTGGCCCGCAGCCTGTTGCCGGTGCTGGAGCGCAAGGCCGGCCGGGTGCTGGCCAATGGCTTCCCGACCGGGGTCGAGGTCTGCGATGCGATGGTGCATGGCGGCCCCTATCCGGCCAGCACCAATTTCGGGGCAACCTCGGTCGGCACGCTGTCAATCCGTCGCTGGTTGCGCCCGGTCTGCTATCAGAACATGCCCGAGGCCTTGGCCCCCTTTGCCGGATAAAGGGGGCCGCCGGGTCTAACGGCTCAGGCCGCGGTATACCGCCGTCTCGAAATCGAGATAACCGGGGAAGGACACCGGATCGCCAAAGGGCAGGATCTGCGTCGCCCAATAGCCGCCGATGCCGTTGCGCCGGTCGATCCAGTAAAAGCTGTTGGCCAAACCGGCCCAGCCAATTGACCCCGCCGGGCGGCCGGTCGGCGCGGTCTCTGCATTGACCATGAAGGTGTAAGACCAGTCCTTGACTTGCCCCGGAAAGAACTCGGCATCATTCGACAGGCTGGGGATGACCCCTGTCAGCATCGTCACCTTTTGCGGCGGCACCAGCGCCCCGCGCACCGCCCATTCCACCGTCTCGGGCCGCAGCACCCGCCCGCCCGGACCCTGCCCGTCATTCAGCCACATGCGGATGAATTTCATATATTCAGGAATGGTGGCATAAAGCCCGTGCCCGCCCATATCGACCTCGGGCGCGTCCGGCAGGGCAAAGCCGTCCATCGGCACCAGCCCGCCATCGCCGCCCCGCGCATGGATGGTGGCGGTGCGCGCCCGCATTGCCTCTGTCCGGGTAAAGCCGATCTCCTCCATCCCCAGCGGGTCGAAAATCCGCTCGCGCATCACCGCGCCAAGGCGGTTGCCGCGAATGCCCTCGACCACCTGCCCCAGCCAGTCGATATTGGTGCCATATTCCCATCGCTCACCCGGATCAAAGAGCAGCGGCGTCTCCAGCGCCGCCCGGCTGGCGGTGATGACCGAGGGCAGGCCATGGTCTTCGGCCAGCCGCTTGTAGGTTTCTGAAAAGAAATCCTAGCCAAATC
>CALLZQ010000787.1 GCA_937858255.1 uncultured Tabrizicola sp. | reverse complement strand
CTGTCTGAGGAAAGACCGCCGGAACCGGGTGCGAGAATGTCGAGATAGCCCCGGGCCGCCAAGCCGGGGCGCCCGAGGAACAGCCCGTAAACCCCGGGCTGGGCGATAAGTTCGGCGCAATTACCGGGGTTGACCGAACCGCCGTAGAGGATCGGCACCGCGCGCCCGAGGATCTCGGCCGCGACGGCGGCGATGCGGGCGTGGCGGGCCCCCGCATATTCAGTGCTGGCCGGGATGCCGTTGACGCCAATCGCCCAGATCGGCTCATAGGCGATGACAAGCTCGGCCTGCCGCGCGGCGCCGCTGATGTGGGCAAGCGCGCCGCGGACCTGTTCGGCCAGAAAGGCATCGGCCCCGCCGGCATTTCGGGTCTCAAGGCTCTCGCCGATGCAGATGATCGGGACGAGGCCATGGCGGATGGCCGCAGCGGCCTTGAGGCCCACCGTCTCATTCGTCTCGGCAAAGAACTCGCGCCGTTCACTATGGCCGATTTCGACCACATCGGCGCGGCAGTCCCTGAGCATCGGGCCCGAGATTTCGCCTGTCCATTGACCGGCATCGTCCCAGTGCATGTTCTGCGCGCCCACCCGGATATCAGTGTCTGCAAGCGCCTCTTTGAACTGCCGCACTGCGGTAAAGGGCGGCAGGACAAAGCGCACCAGATCGGGATGCGGGCTGACCGGATGGCGGGCCATCACGGCGGCAAATTCCAGCGCCTCGGCCAGAGTCTTGTTCATCTTCCAACTGGTGCCGACCCATGTCTTTTTCATGCTGCGGCCCCCCGGTTCAAGCCGGTGTCGATATGGGGCGCCCAATAGGCGACGGATTCCGCCATCATCTCGACCACATGGCTGTCTGTCGGCTCGCGCTCGCGGAATGACAGCTCCAGACAGATCTCGTTATCGGTGCCACCTGCATCGCGCACCGTGCGGATCAGTTTTTCCGGCTGGATCCGCCCCTCGCGGTTGTGCTGGGCGGTAAAGGGCCAGTGCCCGCCCTTGTTCATCGAGGATTGCTTGACATGGATGATCGGCGACCGAGAGGGGAAGGCCGCCGCCCAGGCATAGGGATCGGTATCGGCAGGATCGGCCGAGGTGACATCGCCATGGTCGATATCGACGATCATCTTCAGCGGCAGGGCAAAATTCTGCGCGGCCAGCATCGCATCCATCCGCCGACATTCGGCGATGGTATGGCCGAATTCGCGGCCGACTGACATCGGTTCCCAGTAGAGGTAGTTCAGGCCCGCGGCCTTGGCATGATCGGCGACGCCGTGCCAGCAGTCGATCACCTGCGCCACACGCGCCGAGCGGCGCGTGGGGTCGTCAAAATCGCGC
Source organism: uncultured Tabrizicola sp. (assembly GCA_937858255.1). Taxonomy (GTDB): domain Bacteria; phylum Pseudomonadota; class Alphaproteobacteria; order Rhodobacterales; family Rhodobacteraceae; genus Pseudotabrizicola. Next base: position 3,530 of record CALLZQ010000787.1, on the reverse strand, counting down.
TGGGTCAGGATCGCGAATTGCGAGCCGATGCTCTCGGCCCCGATGTCGGCGGCCAGATCGGCCATGGTGCGGAACCAGTTCAGGTAATAGGCCCGCACCTCGGGATCGGGATGGCCGAAATGGTTCAGCCGGAAATAGGTGCTGGTCATGATCGAGGTCACGCGCACCCCCTTGCGCGTCAGCGCCCGATCAAATTCCCGCGCGATGCGGCGCAGGGTCGAGGCGGGCCAGGAGGGGTTGATGAACTCGGGTGTCAGTTGGACATAGCCGCAACCGATACGGTCGGCGATGGTCTCGATCAGGTGGTCCGGTTCGGCAAACCGGTTCACCAGCGGGTTCGTGTTGATCGAAAGCCGCAGGTCGGTCATGTGGCATTCCTGTCTAGGTCAAACGGTCTGGAGAAAGGGGCCGCCGCACCCCGGGAGGGAGGTGCGACGGCCGGTCTGATCAGTTCCAGGACTTGATCAGCTCGTCATAGGAAACGGTTTCGCCCTGCGGCTTTTCGTTTTCCAGTTTGCCCACCGGCGAGCCGGGCTGGTCGATCCAGTACTGCGGATCCTGCTCTTCGTTCAGGACCGGGCCAAGCTCGCCCTGCACACCGGATTTCTCGATCCGTGCCAGAACCTTTTCCTGTTCCGAACACAGCGCATCCAGCGCCTCTTGCGGGGTCTTTTCGCCCGAGAGCGCATCGCCGATGTTCTGCCACCACAGTTGCGACAGTTTCGGATAGTCCGGCACGTTGGTGCCGGTCGGCGACCACTGCACGCGGGCGGGCGAGCGGTAGAATTCCACCAGACCGCCCAGACGCGGGGCACGCTCGCTGAAGTGATCGCTGTTGATGGTCGACTCGCGGATAAAGGTCAGGCCCACGTCAGACTTTTTGACATCGACCGTCTTCGACACCACGAATTGCGCGTAAAGCCATGCCGCCTGCGCGCGGTCGACCGGGGTCGATTTCATCAGCGTCCACGACCCGGCGTCCTGATAGCCGATCTTGGTGCCTTCGCTCCAATAGGCGCCATGCGGGCTGGGGGCCATGCGCCACTTGGGCGTGCCGTCCTCGTTCATCACTGGGCCGGGTTTGACCAGGGGGGCGGTAAGGGGGGTGTACCAGAACCTCTGCTGGGCGATTTTGCCCTGTGCCGGCACCGGGCCCGCCTCGCCAAAGGTCATGCCCATGGCCGCAGGGGGAGAGAACTTTTGCAGCCATTCGATCGACTTGGTGATGGCATAGACCGCCGCCGCGTCGTTGGTTGCACCGCCGCGCGCCACGCAAGAGCCGACCGGCTGCGACTTTTCATTGACGCGGATACCCCATTCGTCGACCGGCAGGCCGTTCGGTTCACCCTTGTCGCCCATGCCGGCCATCGACATCCAGGCATCGGTGTAACGCCAGCCCTGCGAGACGTCTTTCTTGCCGTAGTCCATATTGCCGAAAACACCCTCGGACGGGCCGCCGACATAGGACATGTCGCGCCCGGTAAAGAACTCGGCAATATCCTCATAGGCCGACCAGTTCACCGGAACGCCGAGGTCATAGCCGTACTTGGCCTTGAAATCCTCCATGGTCTTGGCATCCGTGAACCAGTCATAGCGGAACCAGTAGAGGTTCGCGAACTGCTGGTCGGGCAGCTGATACAGCTTGCCATCCGGGCCGGTGGTGAACGAGGTGCCGATGAAGTCAGCGACATCAAGGCCGGGGTTAGTGACCGAGGCACCCTCACCCGCCATCCAGTCGGTCAGATTGCGGGCCTGCTGATAGCGCCAGTGCGTACCGATCAGATCCGAGTCGTTGATATAGGCATCATAGATATTCTCGCCGGTCTGCATCTGGGTTTGCAGCTTTTCAACCACATCCCCCTCGCCGATCAGGTCATGGGTGATCTTGATGCCGGTGATGGCGGTAAAGGCCGGGGCCAGTACCTTGGATTCATATTCATGGGTCGCGATGGTTTCGGAAACCACCTTGATCTCCATCCCGGCAAAGGGCGCGGCGGCGTCGACGAACCACTGCATCTCGGCCTCTTGATCCGCGCGGCTCAGCGTGGACATCTCGCCGATTTCGGCGTCAAGAAACGCCTTGGCGGCCTCCATGTCAGCCAGTGCCGGGCCTGCGGCCAAACCCGCGAGGACGGCGGTCAGGGCCGTTCTATTCAGCAGATACTTCATAGTCTCCTCCCATAGGTGCGAAGCGATGGGTCGTCGGTGCGCGGGCGTCGCTTCTTTCGGCCCGGGCCGTTTGGGGATCAGACCAGCCGAAAGACGGCAGCGGCCCAGATCAGACAGGGGAACAAGGCCTGCCATTGCGGTTGGCCCGACCATCCCAGCCAGGCGATATTGATGAAGGCGGCCCCCAACAGGGTGATGAACAGCCGGTCGCCCCGGGTGGTCTTGATCCCGAGGATTCCGCGACGCGGCGTCTCGGGCCAGCGCAGCGCCAGAAAGGTAAAGGTGATCAACGTCGCGGCGATCAGCCAGAAGAACAGCGCCACCGGAAAGGACCAGGCCATCCAGCCACCCTCGACCAGTTGCCCGGTCCAGTCGCGTGCCTCCTTGTCCATGGGGATATGTGACGCGATCCACAGCAACAGCGCCAGCATCGCGGCCGCGGTCCCCAGATAGATTGCCGTCCAGCGCGAGGAAGTCATCACACCCTCCCCAGGGCAAAGCCCTTGGCGATGTAGTTGCGGACAAACCAGATGACCAAGGCGCCCGGGATGATCGTCAGCACCCCGGCGGCGGCCAGCGTCCCATATTCCAGCCCGATGGCCGAAGAGGTGCGGGTCATCGCCACGCCAATGGTGCGGACCGTCGTGCCGGTCAGGGTGCGGCTCAGCAGCAGTTCGACCGAAGAGAACATGAAGCAGAAGAAGGCCGTCACCCCGATGCCCGAGGAAATCAGCGGGATGAAGATCTTCACAAAGAACTTCCAGAACGGATAACCATCGACAAAGGCCGTCTCGTCGATTTCCTTGGGCACCCCGCGCATGAACCCCTCAAGAATCCACACCGCCAGCGGCACGTTGAACAGGCAATGGGCAAGGGCCACGGCGATATGCGTGTCGAACAGGCCAACGCTGGAGTAGAGTTGAAAGAAGGGCAGGGCGAACACCGCGGGCGGCGCCATGCGGTTTGTGAGCAGCCAGAAGAACAGATGCTTGTCACCCATGAAGGAATAGCGGCTAAAGGCATAGGCCGCCGGCAGGGCAAAGCTGATCGATATCACCACATTGGTCAGCACATAGATCAGCGTGTTGACATAGCCCATGTACCAGGCCGGATCGGTAAAGATCAGCACATAGTTGTCCCATGTAAAATTCGCGGGCAGCAAGGTGATCTGGTTCAGGATCTCGGTGTTGGTCTTGAAGCTCATGTTGATCAGCCAGTAGATCGGGATCATCAGGAACAGGATATAAAGGGCCAGCGAGATGCGGGCGGTGACGGTCCAGCCGGTTCTCCGGCCCTCCAGTCGGCGCTGACGCGCGGCCAGCGAGGGGGTCGCATCGCGGCTCATTGGTCCTCTCCTTCGG
>CALLZQ010000786.1 GCA_937858255.1 uncultured Tabrizicola sp. | reverse complement strand
AGCGGTCGCGCCCGCTTCCGAACACCACGGCCTCAAGGATGTTGGGATAGAACTTCAGCTTGTTCTCGACATATTTGGGCGCGAACAGGCTGCCATCCGCCATCTTGCCCACATCCTTGGCGCGGTCGATGATGCGCAGATGGCCTGTGCCGGGTTCAAAGAAGCCGGCATCCCCGGTCGCCACCCAGCCCTCGGCATCCTTGGTGCTGGCGGTGCTTTCGGGGTTCTTGTAATATTCCACAAAGGTGCCGGGGCTGCGGTAGAAGACCTCGCCATTCTCGGCAATCTTGACCTCAACCCCGGGTGACGGGACGCCCACCGTATCGGACCGCACCTCGCCATCGGGTTGCTGGGTGATAAAGACCGAAGCCTCGGTCTGGCCATAAAGCTGTTTCAGATTGATCCCGAGGCTGCGGTAGAAATCGAAAATCTCAGGCCCGATCGCCTCACCGGCCGTATAGCCCACGCGGATGCGGCTAAAGCCAAGGGTATTCTTCAGCGGCCCATAGATAAAGAAATCGCCCAGCAGGTATTTCAGCCGGTCCATGCCCGACACCGGCTTGCCATCCAGAATGGCCGGGCCAACCCGGCGCGCATGGGCCATCGCGGTATCGAACAGCCATTTCTTGAAGCGCCCGGCATCCTCCATGCGGATCATGACGCTGGTCAATTGCCCCTCGAACACCCGCGGGGGCGCAAAGAAATAGGTCGGCCCGATCTCGCGCAGGTCGGTCATCATGGTGGCGGCGTTTTCCGGGCAGTTCACGCAGAACCCGGCCCACATCGCCTGGCCGACCGAAAAGATGAAATCGCCGACCCAGGCCATCGGCAAATAGGCGAGGATCTCTTCGCGCGCGCCCAGATGGTCGAATTCACAGGTATTGCGGCTGGTCTCGATGATGTTGCGGTTCGACAGGACCACGCCCTTGGGCTTGCCCGTCGTGCCCGAGGTGTAAAGCATCACGCAGGGGTCGTCATAGGTCAGCGCGTCGATGCGGGCCTGCAACTCGGCCTCAAAACGGTGATGGGCGGCGCGGCCCTCGGCCTCGACATCCGAGAGGGCATTCATCCGGCTGTGATCGTATTTGCGCATCCCGCGCTTGTCGACATAGACCACCTGCTCGATGTGAGGCACGCGGTCCTGCACCTCGATGACCTTGTCCACCTGCTCCTGATCGCCGCAGATCACGAAGCGGGCGCCGCAATGGTCCAGCACATAGGCCATCTCTTCGGCCACCGCGTCCTGATAGAGCGGCACCGGCACCGCGCCGCACATCTGCGCGGCCACCATAGACCAGTAGAGCGAGGGGCGGTTACGCCCGACGATGGCGACGAAATCGCCCTTGGCCAGCCCCAGCGCCAGAAAGCCCATGGCCAGCGCCCGCACCTCTTCATGCGCCTCGGCCCAGGTCCAGCTTTGCCAGATGCCGAATTCCTTTTCGCGATAGGCGGCGCGGCCCGGCAGGGCGCGGGCATTGCGCGCCATCAGCGCGGGGATCGAGGTCAGGCCCTGGCCGGGGCCATCGCCCTGACCAGCCACGGGCTGTCGGTCAGCAGTCATCAAGCTCCTCCCTTGGCGCCGGTTGCGGCGCGGGTGGGCCCGGTCTTGGTGCCGGGTCCTTTCCCTTGGGCCGACACCCTCGGGGGGAAGTTTGTCGCCACTTTTGCCGAAATCTTACGAATTGTAACAAGCGCACGCGCCCCCTTTCGCCCCCGCCGCCCGGGGTGCTAGCCAAGATCAAGGAAAGGCCCGCCATGCCCATGACCGATGACGAGATCACCCACCTGACCCGCACCGGGCTGGACCTGATCCAGCAGGCCCTGTCGATTTTCGACAGCGATCTGCGGCTGGCCGTCTGCAACCGCCGCTACCGCGAGATGTTCGATTTTCCCGAGGCCTTCGTTACCCCCGGCATCAGCTTTGAGGAAACCATCCGCTATCTGGTGCAGCGCGGCGAATATGGCCCGGTCGAGGATGCGGATGAGGCGGTGCGCAGCCGGGTTGAGGCTGCCCGCGCCTTTCTGCCGCATTATCTGGAACGGATGCGTCCCAATGGCCGCTGGGTCAGTGTCGAGGGCTTTCCCCTGCCGCAAGGGGGCTGGGTCACGGTCTATACCGACATCACCGAGGTGCGGATTCAGCAGCAGATGCTGCGCGCGCGATCGGCCGAACTCTCTGAACAACTGCTCTCGAATGCCGAGCGTCTGTCAGAAACCAACCGCGCCCTGTCATCGGCCAATACCGCCCTGTCCGCCGCCAAGATTCAACTGACGGAAATGGAGGCGCGCACCCGCCTGACGACCGAGATGATGCCGGCCCATATCGCCCATGTGGACCGGGCCTTGCGCTATACCTATACCAACCGGCGGCTTTCCTCGGTGATGCCGGGCCGGCCCTCGCAGATCATTGGCCTGACCGGGCGCGAGGCTTTGGGGCCGGAAAACTTTGCCCGGATCGAACCCTATCTGCACCGCGCCCTCGCGGGTGAGGCGTCGGTGTTTGAATTTACGGATGCCGACAGCGGCCACCGCATCCGCGCGGCCTTTACCCCCGATCAGATGGGAGATGGCCCGATCAACGGCGTCTATATCCTGTCGATGGACATCACCGAGGAAAGTCAGGCCCGTGCCGCCGTCACACAGACGCGCAAGCGCGAACTGGCGGCGCAACTGACCTCGGGCCTCGCCCATGATTTCGCCAATCTTTTGACCATCATCCTGGGCCTGCAATCGCGGCTGGACCGGCTGGAGCTGCCCCCTGAGGCGCGGGCGATGGTCGGATCAACCCTCGCCGCCGCCCGGCGCGGGGGGGCGCTGCTGGACCGCATCGCCTCAATCTCGGGGCGGCGCGAGTTGCGGCCGGTAGCGGTCGATCTGCCGGTATTCCTGCACGACCTGACCCTGTTGGCCGCGCCGGTGCTGCCAGATGGCATCGCGCTGACGCTGGAGACCGAAGGGCTGACAGGTCCGGTATTGCTGGACGCCGGTTCATTGCAGGATTCGCTCTTGAACCTGATCCTCAATGCCCGCGATGCCATCGGCGCCGGACCGGGGCAGATCGCGCTGCGTGTGCGCGCCGTACATCAGACATGGATCGAATTTTCCGTAACCGACAGCGGCAGCGGCTTTTCACCCGAGGCGCTGGAACATGCGCTGGAGCCGTTCTTTACCACCAAGGGGGGAGAGGGGTCGGGCCTTGGCCTTGCCATGGTTTATGACCAGACCACGCTTTCGGGGGGCATGGTGCGGCTGGAAAACGCCCCGGGCGGGGGGGCAAAGGTGATGCTGCGCCTGCCCTATCGCCCCGCGCCCCCCCTGTCGGCGGCGCAAATGATCCTCTTGGTCGAGGACAGCGACGAGATCCGCGAAGCGGTGCGCGAAATGCTGCGCGATCTGGGCCACAGCGTGATCGAGGCCGCCAGCGCCGCCGAGGCCGAGGCGATGGCCGACCTGCCCGGCCTCGATCTGGTGCTGAGCGATCTCTATCTGCGGGGCGACCGATCAGGTCTCGATCTGGCCGAGGTGCTGCGCGCGCGCGGATTGTCGCGGATCGCACTGATGACCTCGGCACCGCCGGCGGACCCCTTGCGCGCCGATGCATCTGAACGATATGCGCTGTTGCCCAAGCCCTTCGATGCGGCCACACTGGCCCGCTTCCTGCCCACCGTCACCGGATAAGGCCCGCCGATGACCCAACCCCTTGTCGCCATCCTCGATGATGAGCCGGAAATCCGTCAGATGCTGTCCGAAGCGCTGACCGAGGCCGGCTTTCGCACCATCTGCTTTGCCCGCGCGACGGAATTCGAGGCGGCCCTGAAGCGGCAGTCGCCCGATGTCTGTCTGGTCGATCTGGGCCTGCCCGACCGGGACGGGCTGGTGCTGGTGCATCGGCTGGCGCTGGAGTCGGGGGCGACGATCATCATCATCTCGGGTCGCAGTCAGGTGCAGGACCGGGTGATGGGCCTCGAATTCGGGGCCGACGATTACATCATCAAACCCTTCGACCCGGCAGAGATCGTCGCCCGCGTCCGCGCCCGGCTGCGCAAATCGCGCGGCCCGGTGGGTGAGCGGGGCGGGCAGATCGCCCGGTTCAACGGCTGGACCGCGCTCTTTGACAGCTATACGCTGATTTCGGCGACGGGCGAAGAGATCCCCTTTTCCAATGCCGAGGGGCAGGCCCTGCGGATGTTTCTGGAAAGCCCGCGCCGCCTGATCACCCGGGCGCAGATGCAGGAACAACTTGGTGGTGCCGCGGGCGAGAGTTTCGACCGGGCGATGGATGTGCGCATCTCGCGCCTGCGCACCAAGCTGGGCGAGGATCCCAAGAACCCCAGCCTGATCAAGACGATCTACGGCGCGGGCTATATCTTTCTGGGCGAGGTCGGCTGGGAATGACGCCTGCGCCCTGCCCTTTCCCCGGCCCTGCGCGGGCCGGTCTGCGCGAAATGATTGACGCACCTCATTTTCGCTGGAACATTGGCGAAAGGGAGTAGCCGATCATGCACAGGCCAACCGTGAACGACATCGCGCGTGAGGCGGGCGTCAGCCTTGCCACCGTGGACCGCGTGCTGAACGCGCGTCCGGGCGTGCGCGAAAAGACCATCACGGCGGTGCATGAGGCGATTGCCAAACTGGGTTATGTCCGCGATCAGGCGGCGGCGACGCTGGCGCGCGGGCGCGATTACCGGATGGCGATCCTCTTGCCCGATACCGAGAGCCAGTTTGTCGCTGCCCTGTCCGAGGCGCTGGAGGATGCAGCAGCGCTGGCCGCCCCCGCGCGCACAAGGGTCGAGTTGATCCGCTTTCCGGCCGAGGACATGCATGAACTCGCCCGGATCATGCGGGAAGTGGCGGCACGGGATCTGGCGGG
>CALLZQ010000785.1 GCA_937858255.1 uncultured Tabrizicola sp. | reverse complement strand
AACGGCATCCTGACGGTCGAAAATCGCCCTCAGGCCGAGGTGCGGGCCGACCCCGCGGGCCAGAACAAGGGCGGCGGTGCTGCGGCGGCGGCCTTGCACCTGATCGCGCTTTCGCGCAAATGGGCCGGCCAGACCAAGGGAATCGGATTCAAGGCATGACCCAAGGCGCCACCCCGCCCAAACCCTCACGCGATGAGAAAAAGCAGATGCGCTCTGCCGCGCGGCTCTATGCCGTGCAGGCCCTGTTCCAGATGGAGACGACGGGCCAGACCATCGCCGCGATCTGCCGCGAATTCGAGGGGCATCGCTTTGGCGCCACCTATGAGGATATGGGCGAATTCATCGAGGGCGACTCAGTGCATTTCCGCGCCTTGGTCGATCATGCGGTGAACCATCAGGCGCTGATCGACCAGATGACCGACCGCGCGCTGGTGGCGAAATGGCCGATCGACCGCATTGACCCGGTGCTGCGGGCGCTGTTTCGTGCCGCGGGGGCCGAACTGACCCAGATGCCGACGCCGCCCAAGGTTGCCATCACCGAATTCGTCGATGTGGCCAAGGCGTTCTTCCCGGACGGCAAGGAAAGCAAATTCGTCAACGCCGTGCTGGACCATATGGCACGCGAGGCCAAGCCTTCGGCCTTTTGATTCGCCGGCCTCTGCCTGATTTTTGGGCGGGGCGGCTGTTTTCAGCCATGTTTCGCGGCTGCGGCACAAAGGGCCTTTCATTGTGCTGCAACTGCGTTACAGTCCAGTGACAGACAGGAGAGTCGTCATGCCCAAGCTGATCCGCCTCTATATCACCAATGTCGCCATCGGTTTCGCGCTTTCCGCCGCGTTTCTTGCCGCACTGGTCTGGCTGGATGTCGCGGGGCTGGGGCGGCTGATCCTCGGCTCGGATATGGGTCTGGTCGCGGCGGCGATGATCTTCATGTTTCAGGGCGTGGTCTTTGCCGGCGTACAGTTCGGCATTGCGGTGATGCGCATGGCCGAGGTTGAGGGGCAGGGTCCGCGCGGCGGCCTGCGCCAGCATGCCGATCTGGTGCCGGTGCGCGTCGAACAGGCCTCGGCTCATTCAATCCGGCGCGGATTGCCGCGCTGATCCCGGCAGCCTGCGAACCACAAAGCCGCCCGAGGGGGCGGCTTTTTCTGTTGGGATAAGGGTGGCGGGCCCGCAGCAACCGTGGGCGACAGGGTTTTCCCGAGAGCCAGAGGGCTCAGGTGGGTGCCAGGTAGCA
>CALLZQ010000784.1 GCA_937858255.1 uncultured Tabrizicola sp. | reverse complement strand
TGGGGTGGTTGTGGCTTTCCATCTTGAAGACCACCGCCTGCCCGTCGCCGATATCGACAACGCCCGCATTCTCACCCGGGCCGCAGATGACCTGCGGACCCTTGGTCGGCAGGGTACGCAGGTGGATTTTCGAGGATTTGTACGAGCAATGCTCATTCCACATCGCCGAGAAGATACCGAGTTCGGTAAAGCTTGGCTCGCGCCCGATGATCGTCAGGATCCGCTCATATTCATCGGGCTTGATCCCATGCGCGGCAATCAGCTCGGGGGTGATGGCGGGTTCGGTCATCATGGCTCTCCGGTTCAGCACGGGCTTTTGCCAGCCCTTTAGGCCAGAGCGGGCGCGAGGGAAAGACACGAGCCATCGGGCAGGCCAATATTTTTGTACCGCGCGCAGGGGGAATGTCGAAAATGACGCGGGGGCCGCGTCCTTGATGTAGGATCGCGGGCATTGGGCCGGTTGATCCGGGACAAAAAGGGAATGGAACGATGAAATACATGCTTATTCTTTATGGTGATCCCGCGCTGGACCCGACGCCGGACAGCCCCGAGTTCGGCCCTTGGCTGAATGAGTTCTTTACGCTGGGCGAGCGGATGAAGGATGTGGCGCAGATCCTCGCGGGTGAGGGGCTGCAAGGGGTGGAAACCGCGACCACGCTGCGGGCGCGCGGCGGCAAGGTGGAAACCATGGATGGCCCTTTTGCCGAGAGCCGCGAGCATCTGGGTGGCTTTTACCTGATCGAGGCGGCGGATCTGGATGCCGCGATGACCTTTGCCGCCGCGATTCCGGTGGCGCGGACGGGCACGGTCGAGATCCGGCCGGTGATGAACTACGGATGACGGTCGCGGCGACGCTTGAGGCGATCTTGCGTCGGGACAGGGGGCGGCTTTTGGCCGCCCTCATCGCGCGGACGGGGGATTTTCAGCGCGCCGAGGATGCCCTGCAAGAGGCTGCCGCTTCGGCCCTGATCCACTGGGGGCGCAGCGGCCTGCCGGCGCGGCCTGAGGGGTGGTTGTTGCGCGTGGCACTGCGCAAGGCGATTGACGGCTATCGCCGCGCGCGCCGGGCCGAGGATCAGGCCGCTGCCATGGCGCTGCTGGCCGAGGAAGAGGCCAAGGTCGCGGATGCGCTGGATGAAGGGGCGGAAATCCCTGATGAAAGGCTGCGGTTGATCTTTACCTGCTGCCATCCGGCGCTGGAGGCAAAGACGCAGGTGGCGCTGACGCTGCGCACGCTCTGCGGTCTTTCGACAGCCGAGGTTGCGGCGGCCTTTCTGGATGCCGAGCCGACGATGGGTCAGCGCCTCAGCCGGGGGCGGGCCAAGATTGCCCGGGCCGGGATCGCCTTTCGCGTGCCGGGCCCCGAGGAATGGCCCGCGCGGCTGGGGGCAGTGCTGGCCACGATTTACCTGATCTATACCACCGGCTACCGGCAGCGGCAGGCCTGCGGGCGCGACCTCTGTGCCGAGGCGATTTTTCTGGCGCGGCTGCTGAATGATCTTGCCCCCGATCAGGTGGCGGTGGAGGGATGCCTGTCGCTGCTGCTTGTCACGCAATCGCGGGCCCTGGCCCGGGTTTCGCCCGAGGGAGAGACTGTGCCCCCCGCCGCGCAGGACCGCAGCCTGTGGTCGCCCGCCCTCTGGCGTGAGGCGATGGCCTGGCTGGAGCGGGCGGTGGCACGGCGTCAGCCCGAACCGTTTCAGATCAAGGCCGCCATCGCCTTTGCCCAGATGGAGCGCCCCCCTGCATGGGCCGAGGCGCTGCGCCTTTATGATGCGCTGTTGATCCATGAGCCGACCCCTGTGGTGCGGCTGAACCGGGCGGTGGTGCTGGCGGAAACCGGTGACGTGGCAGGCGCGCTGGATGAGGTCGAGGCGCTGGCCCTGAGTGATTACCAACCCTGGCATGTGGTGCGCGCCGATCTGCTGGCGAGGTTGGGGCGAGGCGGCGAATCACGGCGGGCCTATGCACAGGCCATTGCGCTGGCCTCTGACCCTGCGGATGTTTCATTCCTGATCAAGCGGCAGGCAGCGCTGCCCGCATAAGCGCAATCTTTGCCGCCGATGCTGCAAAAGCAAAAAAAAGGCCGAGCAGAAGCTCGGCCCAAGTCCAACAGGGAGGTATGAAGGTCGGGGGAGAAGTCTCAACCGCGCCCTTCGAAAACCGATTTAGGCGGCGGAGTGAGTCGCGACAAGTGTTTTCATGTCGCACCTGCGGCAAAGCCGCCATGCATCTGTTGCATGGCTGTCAATCGGCTTGCTTCTTCTTGCGAAAGGCAAAAATCTCTTCGGTGACGAATTCACGAAAGGCCGCGACCCGCTTGGAATGGCGCAACTCTTCTGGATATGCCAAAAAAACAGGCACTTCGCCGCTTTCGACCTCGGGCAGAACCCGCAGCAGATGCGGAAAATCCTCGATGATATAATCGGGCAACACCCCGATCCCGAGATGATTGAGAACCCCCTGCAACACGCCAAAGTAGTTGTTGACCGTCAAGGTTGAGGCGACCGTATGGCTCATCAATTGCTGCACCAATTGTGCACCCGCAGAAACTTGCGCGGCGCCGGCCTGTTGGCAGATCAGCCGGTGGGTCGAAAAATCCTCCATGCTGGTCGGCGTGCCATGCTCGGCCAGATATTCGGGCGAGGCGTACATCCGCATACGGATATTCATCAGCCGCCGCCGGATCAGGTCGGCCTGACTGGGTTCCTTCATGCGGATCGCGACATCCGCCTCGCGCATCGGCAGATCGAGCAGACGCTCTTCCAGCATCAGGTCGATCTTCAGCCCGGGATAGACTTTGTAGAGATTGGCCAGACGTGGCGCCAGCCAGAGCGTGCCAAAGCCGGTGGTCGTCGTCACCCGCAGCTCGCCAAACACCTCATCTTCGCTGTCGCGGATACGGGCGGCGGCGGCGTCGAGCCGTTTGACCATCTGGGTGGTCGCGTCGAACAAAAGCTCACCCTGTTCGGTCAGGATCAGCCCGCGCGCATGGCGGTGAAACAGCGTGACATTCAGCGATTCCTCAAGGCCGCGGATCTGGCGGCTAACGGCAGACTGACTCAGATGCAGCACATCCCCGGCATGGGTCAGGCTGCCCTTGTCGGCTACCGCGTGGAAAATTCTCAGCTTGTCCCAACCCATCCCGTCCCCTTTCACCGCCGACCGACACTATCACGCCCGGGCAGATGTGGGGAGAATCATTTGCAAGTAAATGGCCGGTAAGGATTTTTCTCAGTCATGGGTTGTGGATCATGCGCAAATGCACGGCATTTTGGCACCGGATCCGGCGCGCTGCCTGCCTGTCACAGAACCATTGCCAATGCTGGATATTCTGGCCCGGGCGCCCTATGGGGCGGGTAGGACAGCAAAGCAGGGCGCGCGCAGGGCGATGCAGGATGTGACACGCGATATTTCCTATGCCTCCTCGGCTTCGGGGCGGGTGGGGGCGGCATTGATCCGGGTACTGGAGAATGCCACGGGGCGGCTGTCGCTGATCCGGCGTGCCGCGGGCTATGAGGATGAGGTGGCGCGGGGCCGCAGCTTCTGGGAGGTCATCCCCGAAAAATTCGGGCTGGAGCTGGCGGTGATCGGCGGCAGTCTTGACCATATCCCGGCGACCGGGCCGCTGGTGGTGATCTCGAACCACCCATACGGCATTCTCGACGGGCTGATGATGGGCCATCTGCTGTCACGGGCGCGGGGCGATTTCCGCATTCTGGCCAATTCGGTGTTTCGCCGGGCTGGGGCGCTGGACCGCGTCATCCTGCCGATTTCTTTCGATGAGACGGCCGAGGCGGTGCGGCTGAACCTTGCCACGCGGGCGGCGGCGCTGGACTATCTGGGGCAGGGTGGCGCCATCGGGGTATTTCCGGGCGGCACTGTCTCGACCTCGGCGCGGCCTTTCTCGCGCCCGATGGACCCGGGCTGGCGCAATTTCACCGCCAAGATGATTGCCAAATCCGGGGCTACGGTGGTGCCGGTCTATTTTACCGGACAGAATTCGCGCCTGTTCCAGATTGCCAGCCATATCCATGCCAACCTGCGGCTGGGTCTGCTGATCAGCGAGTTCCGCGCCCGGGTGGATGAGCCGGTGCGACTGGTGATCGGCCAGCCGGTGCCCGCCGATGAAATCGCGGCGCGGCGCCGCGATCCGGTGGCGATGATGGAATTCCTGCGCCGCGTCACCTACGACCTTTCGCCCGACCCGCGTCGCACTTATGATCTGGGCTACGAATTCGAGGCCAAATACAAATCGCGCTGACCGGGAACCCGGCAAAGGCGCGGGCAAGGGGGCAGGCATGGCAGTGGGTGTGTTCGATAGCGGTCTGGGCGGGCTGACGGTGCTGGATGCCGTCTCGCGCCGGCTGCCCGAGGTGCCGTTCGTCTATCTGGGTGACAATGCCCATGCCCCCTATGGGGTGCGCACGCATGATGACATCTTTAATTTGACATGCGCGGCGGTCGAACGGCTCTGGGCCGAGGGCTGCGATCTGGTCATTCTGGCCTGCAATACCGCGTCTGCGGCCGCGCTGAAACGGATGCAGGAAACTTGGATCCCCCGCGACAAACGGGTTCTGGGGGTGTTCGTGCCGCTGATCGAGGCGCTGACCGAGCGGCAATGGGGCGACAACTCCCCCCCGCGAGAGGTGGCGGTCAAGCATGTGGCGCTGTTTGCGACGCCCGCGACGGTGGCGAGCCGTGCCTTTCAGCGTGAACTGGCCTTTCGCGCCATCGGGGTGGATGTCGAGGCGCAGCCCTGCGGTGGGGTGGTCGATGCCATCGAACAAGGCGATGAGATCCTGGCCGAGGCGCTGGTGCGCAGCCATGTCGAGGCGTTGAAGCGGCGGATGCCGCATCCGCAGGCGGCGATCCTGGGCTGCACCCATTACCCGCTGATGGAATCCGCCTTTCAGGAGGCGCTGGGGGCCGAGGTCAAGGTCTATAGTCAGGCCAATCTGGTGGCGGCCTCACTGGCCGATTATCTGGCGCGACGGCCTGAATTTCTGGGCGCGGGGACCGAGTCGAAATTCCTGACCACGGGCGATCCGCGCGCGGTCTCAAACAAGGCGACGCAGTTCCTGCGGCGCAAGATCACCTTTGAGGCCGCCTGAGGGCCTGCCGCACAGGACACGACGGAGGGCATGGCGCCGCACCCCCCTCGACATTCGGGGATGATGGTCGCACATTCCGGGCAAAGCCGGAAAGGAGGCAGATCATGGCCGGGATGAAGGGGCTGAAAAAGCAACGCAGGGTGCAGATCATCGTGCTGGCCTTTGTCGCGCTGGCGGTCTCTACCGCGCTGATCGGCTATGCGATGCGCGACGGCATCAACTTTTTCCGCAGCCCGACGCAGGTGGTCGAGGATCCGCCGAAGGTGGGTGAGGTGTTCCGCATCGGCGGTCTGGTCGAAGAGGGCAGCCTGACGCGGGGGCAGGGCGAAACCGTCAGCTTTCGCGTGACCGATACCAATCAGACCATTCCCGTGACCTTTACCGGCATTCTGCCCGACCTTTTCGCCGAGGGGCAGGGCATGGTCGGCACCGGGCAGATGCAGGACGGCACCTTTGTCGCCACCGAAATCCTTGCCAAGCATGATGAGACCTATATGCCCAAGGAAGTGATCGACGCGCTGAAAGAGCAGGGTGTCTACAAGGACGGCACACCCGAGAGTTGATCCGATCGGCGGGCGCAGGGTTGCCGCCGCCTTAACCTCATCGGTTCAGCCTGCCACCTGGGGGAGCGTTCCTTTCCTCAGGGGATGCCAATGAAGACTGTCAGGCAGATTGCCGAAGAGATCGTCGCCCGAGAGGGCGGCTTTGTGAATGACCCAGACGATCCGGGCGGGGCGACGAAATACGGGGTCACGCTGGGCACCCTGCGGCGGCTGGGGCTGGACGTGACCCATGACACAAGGATCGACGTGGCCGATGTGCGGGCGCTGACCCGCGATCAGGCGGTGGATATCTATATCGAGCATTACTTCCGCCGGCCCGGGCTTGGCGCCTTGCCCGAGGCAATTCAGGCCTCGGTCTTTGACATGTATGTGAATGCCGGGATGAATGCGGTGAAAATCCTGCAACGGCTGTGCCGTGACATGGGTTTTCCCTGCGATCCTGACGGGATGATCGGCCCGCAGACCATTCGCGCCGCGCAAATGGCGCAAGAGGCGGCGCCGGGGCATTTCGCGGATGCCTATGGGATTGCCCGGCGGAACTATTACTACGCGCTGGCCGATGCCCGCCCGCAAAGCCGCAAGTTCGCGCGACGGCAAAATGGCGGCAAGGGCGGCTGGATCGCCCGGGCCGAAGAATTCATCAACCCGCGCTACCACCTGACCGAGGCGCAGCATAACGCACGGGTGGCGGCATGGGGGTGATCGACAAGGTGATTGGCGGCGCCGGGGCGGTCACGGCGCTGGGCTCGGCGGCCAAGGGCGTGGCCGAGGGCTTCGTCCCCTCGGCCACCCGGCGGATGGAGCTGTCGGCCGAGGCGCAGATGGAGGCGCTGCAACAACTGGGCGAGGAATATGGCCACCCGGCGCTGGGCCTGTTTGACCGGATCGTGAACGGGCTGAACCGCCTGCCACGCCCGTTTCTGGCCTTTGGCACCTTGGGCCTCTTCATCTTTGCGATGATCGAGCCAGAGGCCTTTGCCCGGCGCATGGTGGGTCTGAACGCGGTGCCGGAACCGCTGTGGTGGCTGTTGGGTGCCATCGTCGCCTTTTACTTCGGGGCGCGCGAAACCTATTACTTTCGTCATCGTGGCACCGCTGGCAGCACGGGAACCGGAGAAAATGCCCCGGATCTGAACCCCGCGCTTGAGGATTGGCGCCAAGCGGGCTGAGCCGAACTTGACCTGACTTGCGCCCTCTGGCATGGCCTTGGGCGCAAGACAGGATTTGATCAGATGAACCTCTTCGCCGATATCCGCGCCCTTGTCATCGAGGCGCTGAGCACCCTTCAGGCCGAGGGCGCCCTGCCCGTAGGGCTGGATTTCGCCAATGTTGCGGTCGAGCCGCCGCGCGATGCGGCCCATGGTGACATGGCAACCAATGCGGCGATGGTGCTGGCCAAGCCCGCCGGTATGCCCCCCCGTGCGATTGCCGAGGCGCTGGCCGCGCGCCTGATGGCCGATCCGCGGATCGAGGCCGCCGA
Source organism: uncultured Tabrizicola sp. (assembly GCA_937858255.1). GTDB lineage: Bacteria > Pseudomonadota > Alphaproteobacteria > Rhodobacterales > Rhodobacteraceae > Pseudotabrizicola. The sequence continues at coordinate 2,129 of CALLZQ010000784.1, read as the reverse complement.
TGTCGCCGGCCCCGGCTTTCTGAACATGCGCCTTGCCGCGCCGATCTGGCAGGGGATCGTCCGCGCCGCACTGACGGCGGGGGCGGAATTTGGCCGTTCGGACCTTGGTGCCGGGCAAAAGGTCAATGTCGAGTTCGTCTCTGCCAACCCGACCGGCCCGATGCACGTGGGCCATGTGCGCGGCGCGGTGGTGGGCGATGCGCTGGCCAACCTTCTGGCCTTTGCCGGCTGGCAGGTGACGCGCGAATATTACATCAACGATGGCGGCGCGCAGGTCGATGTTCTGGCCCGCAGCGCCTATGAACGTTACCGCGAGGCCCATGGGCTGGAACCCGAAATCCGTGAGGGTCTTTACCCCGGCGACTATCTGATCCCGGTGGGTGAGGCGCTGAAGGCCAAATATGGCGACAACCTTCTGGACAAGGGCGAGCAGTTCTGGCTGGCCGAGATCCGCGATTTCGCGACCCAGATGATGATGCAGATGATCCGCGAGGATCTGGCCTCGCTGGGTGTGCGGATGGACATCTATTCCAGCGAAAAGGCGCTCTATGGCACCGGCAAGATCGAGGCGGCGATTCAGCGGCTGCGCGATCTGGACCTGATCTATGACGGCATTCTGGAACCGCCCAAGGGCAAGACTCCCGAGGATTGGGAGCCGCGCGAGCAGACCCTGTTCCGCTCGACCGCCTATGGCGACGATGTGGACCGCCCGATCAAGAAATCGGACGGAAGCTGGACCTATTTCGCCCCCGACATCGCCTATCACTATGACAAGGTGACGCGCGATTTCGATCAGTTGATCGACATTTTCGGCGCCGACCATGGCGGCTATGTCAAGCGGATGAAGGCCGCCGTCGCGGCGCTGTCGGAAAACCGCGTGCCGCTGGACATCAAGCTGATCCAGCTCGTCAAGCTGTTCAAGAATGGCGAGCCCTTCAAGATGTCGAAACGGGCGGGCACCTTTGTCACCCTGCGCGATGTGGTGGAAATGGCGGGCGCCGATGTGACCCGCTTCATCATGCTGACGCGCAAGAACGACGTGGCCCTCGACTTCGATTTCGACAAGGTGCTGGAACAGTCCAAGGACAACCCGGTGTTCTATGTCCAATATGCCAATGCCCGGGTGAACTCGATCCTGCGCAAGGCGGCTGAGGCGGGGATTGACGTCTCGGACGTCACGCTGGCCGGTGCCGATCTGGCGCGCCTTGACCATGCGGCTGAGATCGCGGTGGCCAAGAAGATCGCCGAATGGCCGCGTCTGGTGGAAATCGCCGCCCGTACCAATGAGCCGCATCGCGTGGCTTTTTACCTTTACGAACTGGCGTCCGACCTGCATGGGCTGTGGAATCGCGGGAATGAAGAGGCCGCGTTGCGGTTCATTCAGGACGATCACGCCACATCTGCGGCGAAAATCGCCCTTGCCCGGGCCGTAGGCGTTGTTATTTGCGCCGGTCTTGGTATCTTGGGTGTCACGCCGGTCGAGGAAATGCGCTGATCCAACAGCGCCCCGCTGGCGGTGCAGGCAAAAAAGGCGGGGCACACCGCCTGATGAGGCAGAGCATGGCGGATATCGACTTTGACGAATACGGGGGTGGTCCCCGTGACTCCGGGCTGGGGATCGCTGGCGCGCGGGCGCGACAGGGGATGAACCTGTTGGGGGCGGTCTGTTCGGTGGCGCTTTTGGCGGGTGTCGGCATCTGGGGCTATCGGCTGGCGGTGCGCGATGTGACCGGCATCCCGATTGTGAAGGCCGGTGGGGGCGCGGGGCGGGTGGCCCCCGCCAATCCCGGTGGCGAGATTGCCGAACATCAGGGCATGGCGGTGAATGCCGTGCCGGAACTGCGCTCGTCAGAGGCCTTGCCCGATCAGATCATTCTTGCCCCCGCGCCGGTGGTTTTGGCCGAGGAGGACAGCCCCGGTCTGACACCGATGGCCCCCGAAACCATGGCCGAGGCCGTATCTGCGCCGGCGCCGCAACCGCTTGAGGCCGTGGCGATTGCCGCTGCGGCGCCCGTGGTCGATGGCGCTGCGCCCGAGGTGGATGGCGACGCCGGTCTCGATCCGGTGGCCCTCGCGCTGGCCGAGGCGCTGTCTGCCGGGGCTGAGCCGCTGACGGCGCTGGAACCTGT
>CALLZQ010000783.1 GCA_937858255.1 uncultured Tabrizicola sp. | reverse complement strand
CATGCTCATCTGCCAGATCACCTCGGCGATCTCACGCTGGCTTGCACCCGCCTCAAGCGCATGGCGCACGGTCAGTTTCATCTGCGGCTCGGCCTGCGCGCCCAGAACGGTCAGCGCCGCAATCGTCACCAGAAGCCGCGTCTTGGCATCCAGACCCTCACGGTTGAAGGTCTTGCCGAACCACATCTCCATCATGTCCTTGGACATGGTGGGGAATATCTTGTCGAAGCCCGCCACCTTCATCTGCTCCAGCGCAGGATTGAAGGTCCGCATCATCTCTTGCGAGCTTTCCAACATCTGCTGGATCATCTTGGAATAGGCTTCGTTCATGGCACTCACCGATAGGGCGCGTCAGCTTCGAGATTGCGGGCAATCTCGGCTTCCCAACGCTCGCCATTGGCGAGGAGCTTTTCCTTGTTATAGAAAAGCTCTTCGCGGGTTTCGGTCGAAAACTCGAAGTTCGGCCCCTCGACAATCGCATCCACCGGGCAGGCTTCCTGGCAGAAACCGCAGTAGATGCACTTGGTCATGTCGATGTCATAGCGGGTGGTGCGGCGGCTGCCATCCTCACGCGGTTCCGCGTCAATGGTGATCGCCTGCGCGGGGCAAACGGCCTCACACAGTTTGCAGGCGATGCAACGTTCCTCGCCATTGGGATAGCGGCGCAACGCATGCTCACCACGGAAGCGGGGCGACAGCGGCCCCTTTTCATGCGGATAGTTCAGCGTCGCCTTAGGCGCGAAGAAGTATTTCATCCCAAGGGCAAAGCCCTTGATGAAATCCTGAAGCAGGAAATAGCGCGTTGCGCGGGTCCAGTCGATGTTGGCCATCGGCCTCAGCCTCCAATCGTCCAGCGGGCCCAGAAGCCGCCGAGAACTTCAAACTTCGCAAGGAACGCAATCACCACGACCCAGGCCAGCGACAAGGGCAGGAACACCTTCCAGCCGATCCGCATCAACTGGTCATAGCGGTAGCGGGGAACCACGGCCTTCACCATCGCGAAGAGGAAGAAGAAGAAGGCCATCTTGATGATCATCCACCACCAGCCATCGGGCAGGAACGGGATGGGCGAGAGCCAGCCGCCAAAAAACAGGATCCCCATCAGCGCGCCAATCAGGTAGATCGAAATATATTCCCCCGCCATGAACAGCAGGAACGGGGTCGAGGAGTATTCGACAAAGAACCCGGCAACCAGTTCCGATTCCGCCTCGGGCAGGTCAAAGGGCGGGCGGTTGGTTTCGGCAAGGGCCGAGACAAAGAACAGCACCACCATGGGCAGATGCGGCAGCCAGTACCAGTTGAACAGGCCCCAATCGCCCTCTTGCGCCATCACGATGTTCGACAGGTTCATCGAGCCGGTCGAGATGATGATGCCGATGATGATCAGGCCCAGCGACACTTCATAAGAGATCATCTGTGCGGCCGAGCGCAGCGACCCGAGGAAGGGGTATTTCGAGTTCGACGCCCAGCCCCCCATGATCACGCCGTAAACTTCCAGTGAGGACATGGCAAAAACGAACAGGATCGCCACATTGATATTCGACAGCACCCAGCCATCGTCAAAGGGGATCACCGCCCAGGCCATCATCGCAAGGACAAAGGACAGCATCGGCGCCAGGAAGAACACCGGGCGGTCGGCACCCGCCGGAACCACGATTTCCTTGAACACATATTTCGCGGCATCGGCCACGGTTTGCAGCAGACCCCAGGGGCCAACCACGTTCGGGCCGCGCCGCATCTGCACCGCCGCCCAGATCTTGCGGTCGCCATAGACGAGGAAGAGCATCGAGATCATCACGAAACCCACCACCAGCAGGGTTTGCGCGAGGATCAGCACCGCAGTGCCCATCGGTGTCGCCAAGAATTCGCTCATCGTCTGTTCCTCATCCTCAGACCGTCGGTATCGCCTGTTCGCCGCAATCGCGCACTGTTACCTCGGCGTCGATTGTCTTGAACCCGCGCGGCAGGGCGGCTGAGATCAGATAGACCCCATCCCCCCGCCAAGTGTTTCCGTCTCTTGCCACATTCGTACGAACATGGCGCGCAAACCCGGCCCCCCGGATCAGCGCATATTGGGCCGCCGCACAACGCGCATAGGCCTCGACATCGGTTTCATCCCGCGCCCCCGTCATGGCGACGCGGAAACTGACCAGATCCCCCTCCAGCAGCACCGTCTGGATGCCCTGATAGCCCGGCGCCGCGTCGCCCTGCGCCACCCCCTCCCCCGCCGGAGCGCAGGCCGACAGCGCCACCGGGGCGGCGGTCAGCATCAGCGCGACAAGGGTAAGCGGGCGGATCATCAGCTTACTCGGCAGCGAGAGGGGCCGCAGCCCGGGCCTTGGCCATGGCCGACAACTCGGCCATCACCGCGCTTGCCCGCGCAATCGGGTTGGTCAGGTAGAAATCCTTGACCGCATTGCGGAAGGTCGCATTGGCCGGGTCACGCAGCGGAATGCGGGTCCATCCATTCTCGGCCACCACATCCACGCGGCCCAGATGCGGATGCCCGTCAACCAGCGCCCGGCGCAGGGCAGCAAGGCTGTCCCAAGGCAGCGTCGCGCCCAGTTCTGCCGAGAGCGCCCGCAGGATCGCCCAGTTCTCTTTGGCCTCACCCGGGGCAAACCCGGCGCGCAGCGCCAGTTGCGGGCGGCCCTCGGTATTCACGAACAGGCCGTTTTCCTCGGTATAGGCTGCACCCGGCAGGATGATGTCGGCGCGGTGCGCGCCCCGATCACCGTGGCTGCCCTGATAGATCACCACCGGACCGGCGGCGATTTCCACCTCATCAGCGCCCAGATTGTAGATCACCTCGGCCCCGTCCAGCGCAGCGGTCAGCCCGCCTTCGGTCACCGCGCCCACATCCATCGCGCCCACGCGGGCGGCGGCAGTGTGCAGGACCAGCAGTTTCGCGCCAGCCGCCTCGGCGGCCTTCATCGCCTGGCTGAGCACGGCCTCGCCATCGGCCTCATTCAGCGCGCCCTGCCCGACGATGATCACGCCCGGAACCCCGGCCTTGTCAGAATGATCCATCGCCGCCAGCTTGACCAGCGCGGCACGGTCGGTGCCGATATGGCTGTAGTCATAGGTCAGATCGACCGCCTAACCGATCAGAGCGACCTTGGCGCCATTGGCCCAGGCCTTGCGGATGCGGGCATTCAGGACCGGCGCCTCTTCGCGCGGATTGGTGCCGATCAACAGGATCATCTTGGCGCCGTCGATATCTTCAATCGACGCAGTGCCGACATAGGCCGAGCGATTGCCGGCCGGCAGTTTGGCGCCATCGGTCCGCGCCTCGACCCGGCCACCCAGCCCCTCGACCAGTTGCTTGAGGCTATAGGCCGCCTCGACCGGGGCCAGATCGCCCACCAGACCGGCAACCTTTTTCCCCTTCATCGCGGCAGCAGCAGCGGCCAGCGCCTCACCCCAGGTGGCTTTGCGCAGCTTACCGTTCTCACGGATGTAGGGCACGTCCAGACGCTGCCGGCGCAGACCGTCCCAGATGAAACGCGACTTGTCGGAAATCCACTCCTCATTCACGCCGTCATGGTTCCGGGGAATGATCCGCATCACCTCACGCCCCTTGGTGTCGATGCGGATGTTCGAGCCGAGCGCATCCATCACGTCGATCGACTCGGTCTTGGTCAGTTCCCAAGGCCGGGCGGTAAACGCATAGGGCTTCGAGGTCAGCGCACCAACCGGGCACAGGTCGATGATATTGCCCTGAAGGTTCGAGGCGAGGGTCTGGTTCAGATAGCTGGTGATTTCCGCATCTTCGCCGCGCCCGGTCTGGCCCATCTGGGTGATGCCGGCAACCTCGGTGGTAAACCGCACGCAACGGGTGCAGGAAATGCAGCGCGTCATCGTCGTCGCGACCAGCGGGCCGAGGTTCAGATCCTCAGACGCCCGCTTCGGCTCGCGGTAGCGGCTGAAGTCGACGCCATAGGCCATGGCCTGATCCTGCAGGTCGCACTCGCCACCCTGATCGCAAATCGGGCAATCGAGCGGGTGGTTGATCAGCAGGAATTCCATCACGCCCTCACGGGCCTTCTTGACCATCGGGCTGTTGGTCTTGACCACCGGCGCCTCGCCATTCGGGCCGGGGCGCAGGTCGCGCACCTGCATGGCGCAACTTGCGGCGGGCTTGGGCGGGCCGCCGACGACCTCGACCAGACACATGCGGCAGTTGCCCGCAATCGACAGCCGTTCGTGATAGCAAAAGCGCGGGATTTCCACGCCTGCCACCTCGGCCGCCTGGATGATGGTCATCGCCCCATCCACCTCGACCTCGATGCCGTCAATGCTGATCTTCTTCAGGTTCGTCATCTGCCTACTCCGCAGCCATCCGGGTACAATTGTGGCTCTTCCACAACTGCGCCTCTTTCAGATGCGACCAGCCAAAGGCGTGATCGCTGTCCCCTTGCGCCTGAAGATGGGCCAGACGATCCAGCCCCTCTTGCAGCGTCGGTTTGTGCCCGGCGGGCACCCACCACATCACGAAATTCATGCCGCCCAACACCTCAAACCACTCGGCGCGGCGTTCATAGAACGTGCGGTGGACGGTGTTCCAGACGAAATGCTCAAGCGATTCAACATTTTCCCAGAGGGTCATGTTGGCAATGATCTGCGGATCATCGCCGATCCGCGCCTCGGTATTGCCGCGACCCGGCTCACCCGAGCCTTCCATCATCCAGACAAAACCCGGCATCCGCTTGCCCATGCCCTTGACCCGATCCAGCGCGGCCATGAATTCGGCCACGCGCGGGTCATCAGTGGGCGCCAGAAGGCGCCCGATATTGAGTTCCGCAAGATGCCGGGTCGCGCTCATTTGGTGGACCTCAGCAGATACCCAACCAGCGTGTTCTTGGCGATCTGCTCTTCGCCGATCCGGCAGTATTCATCGGGCTTGCCCGGCACCGCACCATTTGCCGCCAGCCAGGAGGCGGCCTCGGCCTTTTGCCGCGCCTTTTGCGCCTTGTCGGTCACAAAGGCACGCACCTCGGCCTCACTGTAACCTTGCTTGAGCGCATAGGTCCGCAGCTTGTTCAACTCACCTAGCGCGCGCAGGGTACGGGCCTCGATGGTCGGGCAGTTGTCGGCAATCGCATCGCCGATGAACCCTTGCAGCAGGGTCTTGTTGATATGCTCTTCCTGAGTGATCGGCACCAGCGCAAAGGCGGGCGCGGCCAGCAACAGGGCGGCAAGGGTAAGCGGAGCAAATTTCATCAGGGTCTCCTTGGCATAAGATGCCAAGGAGATAGGGGCAGCCACCGCGGTTATGCGATGACAAGTGCGGTCATTCACGCGCAATTGGGCTGTTATCGGATAGCGGCTCATGC
>CALLZQ010000782.1 GCA_937858255.1 uncultured Tabrizicola sp. | reverse complement strand
CCTGCGCCTGACCATGGGGGGCGAGCCGACCTTTGTGTCGATCGACGATTTTCAGGGCGAGGAATGGAACACCGCCGCTGTCGGCCCGATGAAACGCGATCTGGCCGATCAGTTGATCCGCCGCCTGCGCACCCGTTTTGCCCCCGGCGGCTTCCTGCATTACGGCCAGGGCAAGTGGTACCCGGGTGAGAGCCTGCCGCGCTGGACCTTTTCGCTCTACTGGCGGCGCGACGGGCTGCCGGTCTGGAAAAACCCCGAACTGGTCGCGCGCGAGGCGGTGGATCATGCCGCAACCGCCGATCAGGCCCATGAATTCATGGCAACCTTTGCCGAAAAGCTGGGGATTTCCGGCGACCACGCGCAAGCGGCCTATGAAGACCCGGCAGAATGGATTTTGAAAGAGGCGAACCTGCCGCCCAATGTCACCCCGGAAAATTCCCGGCTGAAAGACCCCGAGGAGCGGTCGCGCTTTGCCCGGGTGTTTTCGCGCGGTCTGACCGAGCCTTCGGGTTTCATCCTGCCGATCCAGCGCTGGCAGGCCGGGGCCTCGGCCCCGCGCTGGCGGTCCGAGATGTGGCGCCCGCGCCGGGGCCATCTGTTCCTGATCCCGGGGGACAGTCCGGTGGGCTTTCGTCTGCCGCTGGCGGGGCTGCCCTATATTCCGCCGGCGCAATATCCCTATACCTATGCCGCCGACCCGGCGGCGCCGCGTGCGCCTCTGCCCGACTACCATGCCAGCCTCGCAGCCCGCCATGCCGAGGTGCAGGCAGAGATCGACCGGCTGGCGCAAGAGGCCGCCGAGCAGGCGGCGATGCAACCCCCGGTCAGCGCGGATCACGATCAGCCCGCGACCAGCCGCGCCGAGGCCTCTCGTCGCCAGACAATAGTGCCGCAAGAGGGAACCGATCCCGCCCAGGGCTGGGTGCGCACCGCCATCGCCATCGAGCCGCGTGACGGGCGGCTGTGCCTGTTTATGCCGCCCTGCGAGACGCTGGAGGATTACCTTGAACTGCTCGCCACCGCCGAGGCGACGGCGGCGGATCTGGGTCTGCCGATCCATATCGAGGGCTATGCCCCGCCAAACGACCCGCGCCTGAATGTGATCCGCGTCGCCCCCGACCCCGGGGTGATCGAGGTGAACATCCACCCCGCCCATAGCTGGGAGGATTGCGTGGCCACCACCGAAGCGATTTACGATGAGGCGCGGCAATGCCGCCTCGGCGCCGACAAGTTCATGATCGACGGGCGCCACACCGGCACCGGGGGCGGCAACCATGTCGTCGTTGGCGGCGCGACGATGGAGGACAGCCCCTTTCTGCGCCGGCCAGATCTGCTCAAATCGCTGATCCTGATCTGGCAGCGCCATCCGTCGCTGTCCTACCTGTTCTCGGGGCTGTTCATCGGCCCGACCTCCCAGGCGCCGCGGATCGACGAGGCACGGCACGACAGCCTGTATGAGCTGGAAATCGCCCTGTCCCAGATCGGCGATCCGGTCTCGGGTGGCCCCCTGCCACCGCCGTGGCTGGTGGACCGGCTGTTGCGCAACATCCTGATTGATGTCACCGGCAACACGCATCGGGCCGAGATCTGCATCGACAAGCTCTATTCCCCCGATGGCCCGACCGGGCGGCTGGGGCTGGTCGAGTTTCGCGGGTTCGAGATGCCCCCCCATCCGCGCATGAACCTTGCCCAGCAACTCCTGATCCGGGCGATCATTGCCCGCTGTGCCGCCGTGCCTGTCCGGGGCCGGCCGGTGCGCTGGGGGACGGTGCTGCATGACCGGATGATGCTGCCGCATTTCATCTGGCAGGATTTCCTGTCGCTGCTCGGCGATCTGGCCTCGCATGGTTTCCGCCTCGATCCCGAATGGTACCGCGCGCAGGAAGAGTTCCGTTTCCCCTTCTGCGGGCAGGTCGAGGTCGCGGGCGATTTCGGGCGGGTGCATCTGGAGTTGAAACAGGCGCTGGAGCCCTGGCATGTGCTGGGCGAAACCGGGGCGATCGGTGGCACGGTGCGTTATACCGACAGTTCGGTCGAACGGCTGCAACTGCGGATGACCACGCTGACACCGGGCAGATTCCGCGTAATGTGCAACCGACGGCCCGTGCCCCTGATCCGGACGGGAACTTCGGGCGAATCCGTAGGCGGTGTTCGCTTCAAGGCATGGCAGCCAGCAGCGGCACTGCATCCGGTCTTGCCGGTCAATGCGCCGCTAACCTTTGACATCTATGACGACTGGACCGGCCGGGCCGTGGGGGGCTGTGTCTATCACGTCGCCCATCCGGGCGGGCGGAATTACGACACCTTCCCCGTCAACGGTTATGAGGCCGAGGCGCGGCGTCTGGCGCGGTTTCAGGCGCATGGCCACCAGCCCGGCGATTACACCCCGGGAACCGAACAGCCACATCCCGAGTTCCCGATGACACTCGACCTGCGGCGTGCGCCGTGGATATGATACCGGAACCATGACAGCGCCCAGCCCCCTGCCCGATCTGCCCGGCCTCTTGGCCGATTACCACCCGCAGGCGGGCGTGGCGGATGAATTGTTCGATGGCGCCGGGCAAATGCGCCCGGTCTGGCGCAGCTTTATCGAGCAACTGGCCAGCCTGCCGCCCGAGGCGGTGGCCGCGCGCTTTTCGCGTGGCGATCAATATCTGCGGGATACGGGGGTCTACTTCCGTCTTTATTCCGGCGGGCCGGCACAGGAACGCGAATGGCCGCTGAGCCATGTGCCGGTGCTGATTTCCGATCATGAATGGACGGCCATCTGCGCCGGCCTGACCCAAAGGGCGGAATTGCTGGAACAGGTCATGGCCGATCTTTACGGCCCTGGCACCCTGGTCAACGACGGCCATTTGCCCGGCGAGCTGATCGCGCGCAGCCCGCATTGGCTGCGGCCCATGGTCGGGGTGGCGCCGCATGCGGGCCATTACCTGCACCACCTGGCCTTTGAGATCGGGCGTTCGCCCGATGGTTCGTTCTTTGTGCTGGGCGACCGGACACAGGCGCCCTCGGGTTCTGGCTTTGCGCTGGAAAACCGGATGGCCACGACGCGGATTTTTTCCGAGCCGTTCTCGCGCAGCCATGTCCGGCGGCTTGCCGGCTATTTCCGCGCTTTCCGCGACCAGATGGAGATGCTGGCGGGCGACGGCCGGCGGATGGCGATCCTGACGCCGGGGCCGAACAACGACGCCTATTACGAACATACCTATATCGCCCGCTATCTGGGCCTGACGCTGGTCGAGGGCGAGGATCTGATCGTCGAGAATGGGCAGGCCAAGGACCGCACCGTGCGCGGGCTGGAACCTGTGGGCCTGCTCTGGCGGCGGATCGACAGCGATTTCGCCGACCCGCTGGAGCTGAATGAGCATAGCCAGATCGGCACGCCCGGGCTGATCGGGGCGCTGCGGCAGGGTGAGTTGACGCTGATCAACGCCCTGGGGTCGGGCATCCTGGAATCGCGGGCGCTGATGGCCTTTCTGCCGCGCATCTGCGAGCGGTTGACCGGCGGGCCGCTGGCGATGCCGAATATTGCGACATGGTGGTGCGGCCAGCCCACCGAGCGTGACTTTGTGATCCAGAACGCCGGGCGCATGGCCTTTGGCCGGGCGCTGGATACCGGCCTGCCCTTTGCCCCGGGGCGCGAGATTGCGCCTGTCATCGGCGCCGATGGCACGCTGCGCGACTGGATCGCCGCGCAGGGGGCGGGACTGGTCGCGCAAGAGGCGGGGGCGCTCTCAACCCCCCCCGGCTGGGGCCCGGCGTGGCCTTCTCCCCCACGCCGGTCTGGGCCGAGGGGCGGCTTTCTCCGCATCCGATGACCATCCGGGTCTTCGCGGCACGCACCAGCAGTGGCTGGACCTTCATGCCCGGGGGCTATGCCCGCATTGGCAAGGCTGAGGATGCCACGGCACTGGCCATGCAGGCCGGGGGCGCGGTGGCCGATGTCTGGGTGGTGGCGGAACGGCCCGTGCCGCCCGATACCATGGTCTCACGCACCGAATTCGAGCGGGCACCGCCCGGCATCCTGCCCTCACGCGCGGCCGATAACCTGTATTGGATGGGCCGCTATATCGAACGTTGCGAAGGCGCGATCCGGCTTTTGCGTGCCTATCACCTGCGGCTGGATGAAAGCGGCGATCCGGCTGAGCCCCTGTTGCAGGCGATGGCCGGCTATATGGCCGATCTGGGGCTGGGACTGACCACCGATGCGCCGGTGCCGCCGCAACTGCTCGACCTTGTGGGCGCGGCGCGGCAGGCAGCGGCCAAGGTGCGCGACCGCTTTTCGCCCGATGGCTGGAACGCGCTGAACGATCTGGCCCGCACCACGGAAAAGCTGGCGGCCAAGGTTGTGGCGGGTCAGGATGCGGCCATGGCGATGTCGGTGCTGTTGCGCAAGATCTCGGCCTTTTCCGGGCTTGTGCATGAAAACATGTACCATTTCGCCGGCTGGCGTTTTCTCTCGCTGGGACGCGCGCAGGAACGGGCCGATGCGATGCTGGGGCTGGCACAGCGCTTTGCCGATCCCGATGCCCCGCCCGGCGGCTATGAACTGCTGATCGAGGTGGGTGACAGCGTGATGACGCATCAGCGTCGCTATCGCTTTGGCCCCTCGCGCGATACGGTGCTGGATCTCTTGGTGCAGGATGTGCAGAACCCCCGTTCGGTGGTCTATCAGATCACCCAGATGAAAGAACTGGTGGCCGAATTGCCCGCGCATGAACAATTGGGCCAGTTGTCCCCCGCCGGGCGGGCCCTGTTGACGCTCGAGACCGAATTGCGCGTCACCGCCCCCGCCGATCTGGGCAGCGAGGCGCTGGGACAGATGCGAAACCGGCTGGGCGGCGTGTTCGGCCTGCTGTCGCAACGCTATTTCCGGTGATCCATGCGCTATGACATCCGCCTGACCGTCGATTACCGCTATGCCGGGGCCTCGGACCATGCCCGCAATATCCTGCGGCTGATGCCCATGGAAACCGCGATGCAGCGGGTGGGCGTGCGGGTGCTGACCATCACCCCCGCCCCCAATGAGCGGCGCGAGGGCAGTGACTTCTTTGGCAACCAGACCACCACCGTGGCCTGGCACCGCCCGGTCGAGCAGATCACCTACAGCCTTCGCGCCAAGGCCGAGCGGCTGCCGCTGTCGCAAGAGGATCTGTCGCTGCCCCTCGCCGATCTGGCGGCGGCGATTGCCGCCTGCGGGCTGGAACCGATGTCGCCCCAGCATTTTCTGGCCCCCTCGCCGCGGATCCTGCCCTCCGAGGCGATTGCGGCCTTTGCCCGGAGCGCCGTGAACCCGCAGGGGACGGCGCGGCAGGCGCTGCGCGATCTGGGGCAGGCGCTGCATGATCATATGGCCTTTGACGCCGCGGCCACATTGGTCGATACCCCGCCCGAGACCGCCTTTGCCGAGGGTCGGGGCGTCTGTCAGGATTTCGCCCAGATCGCCATCTGCGGGCTGCGCGCGCTGGGGGTGCCGGCGGCCTATGTCTCGGGCTTTCTGCGCACCACGCCGCCGCCGGGCCAGCCCCGGCTCGAGGGGGTGGATGCGATGCATGCCTGGGTTGCCGCCTGGTGCGGCCCGGCGCAGGGCTGGGTCGAATATGATCCGACCAATGCGCAATGGGCGGGCGAGGATTATGTGACAGTGGCCATGGGGCGTGACTATCTGGACGCGGCCCCGGTGCGCGGCGCGATCCGCACCGCCGGGGCGCAGGACAGCCGGCATGTGGTGGATGTGATCCCGCTGGACAATCCGCCGCCGCCCAGCCCCGGCCCGGTCCCCACCCGGGCCTAGCCCCGCCAAGACATTGGTGCCCCCTGCGGCAAAACGGGCTGGACAGGGCCGCCGCACTGCCGTTCACTCGGGGCTCCGGGGCAAACCCGGGGCAACCGCGTCAGGGCGCGGCAGGCAGGGGCAGAACGGGGCAGACAGATATGGGCCAGATCACCACCATCGACCTCAATTCCGATCTGGGTGAAGGTTTTGGCCCCTGGCCGATGGGCAATGACCGGGCGATGCTGGGCATCGTCACCTCGGCCAATATCGCCTGTGGCGGCCATGCCGGCGATGCCGAGACGATGTTTGCCACCCTGCAAGAGGCAGCGTCGCGCGGTGTCTCGATCGGCGCCCATCCGGGCTATGAGGACCGCCCCGGCTTTGGCCGCCGGATCATCCCGATGGCACCGCCAGAGATCGGGCGCATGGTGGCGGCACAGATCGGCGCGCTGGCCGGGGTGGCCGCATTGGCCGGCGCGCCTCTGGCCTATGTCAAGCCGCACGGGGCGCTGGCCAATCTGGCCGCCGATGACGATCAGGTCGCCGCCGCGATCCTTGCCGCGATCATGGCACAGCCGGGGCCGCTGGCGGTGCTGGCGATTTCAGGCACCGCGCTGGAACAGGCGGCGCGGGCGGCGGGCCATCCGGTCTATTCCGAGATCTTTGCCGCCCGCGCTTATCTGCCGAACGGGCGCCTGATGCCGCGCAACCGCCCCGGCGCTGTTCTGCATGACGCACAGGCGGTTCTGGCGCGGCTGCTGCGCTTTCTCGACACTGGCCGGATGGAGGTGTCGGGCGGCGATCCGATCCCGCTGCGCGCCGAGTCGATCTGTGTGCATGGCGATACCCCCGGCGCGGTCGAGATCGCCGCCACCCTGCGCGCGGGCCTACAGGCGGCGGGGGTAACGCTGGCGCCGTTTCTGCCGCCGCCGGGGGCAGCGCAGTGAGCGCGCGCCCCGCCACGCCCTCGCCCGCAGCGCCACGCTTCACCCCGGTTGCCGACCATGCGGTACTGGTGGAATTCGCCGAAGCCATCGCCCCTGCGCCCCATGCGGCGGTCCTGGGCCTTGACGCGGCACTGGCGGCGCGGCCCTGCACCGGTCTGCGCGAGACGGTGCCGGCCTATGTCAATCTCCTGGTCGATTTTGACCCCGGCATGACCGACCATGCCGCCGTGATCGCCCATCTGCGCGCGCTGCTGGCCGCGGGGGCGCGGCAGTCAACGGCCCCGCAACCCCGCCTGCATCAGGTCG
>CALLZQ010000781.1 GCA_937858255.1 uncultured Tabrizicola sp. | reverse complement strand
ACTGATCGATTCAAGCGGATTGAACGATCCGCCGATGTTTCGCCGGGCCTTTGACATTGCGCTATTGACCGGGAATGAGGATCGCGGCTGCGAAATGATGCAGGCCCTGCCGAATCTGGCTCCGACCTTTCCGGCGCGCATCTTTTGTCTGGCCCGGTCCGGCGACTGGAATGCGGCGGCACTGACCCTGCGCACCGCGCAGGCGCTTGGCCAGATCGGCGATGAGGAAGATCTGCTGCTGTCGCGGTTTCTCGACCCCGATCTTTATGAGGGCGAGACGATGGATCTGTCCGCTCTGCGGGTCTCGCCGCTGACCTGGCGGCTGCTTGAGGCGATTGGCGAGCCGATGCCGACCGCTACCCTGCCCCTTGCCTTTGCCCATGCCGAATTGCGTGAAACCGCTGGCTGGAAGACCCAGATCGAGGCGGCCGAGCGCCTGTGCCGCGTCGGCGCGATCTCACCCAATCTGCTGTTGGGGCTTTATACCGAGCGGTTGCCGGCGGCCTCGGGCGGGGTCTGGACACGGGTCGATGCGGTGCAGCGCTTTGATACGGCGCTGCGCGCGGGCGACCCCGGCGCGGTAGCGAAAAGCCTGCCAACCGCCTGGAGCGCGATGACCGAGGCCGAGCTGGAGGTGCCCTTCGCGCTGCTGTTTGCCGATGCGCTGTCGCGCCTGCCGCTGTCGGGCGAGGCCGATGCCATCGCCTTTGAGGTCGCGCTCTTGTCCGACCGTTATGAAACCGTGGCCAAGGGCCGCAAGCCGCAATCCCCGCGTGAGGCATTCCTGATCGGGCTGGCGACCGGGAATCTGGCCGGCGCGGTGCCGCAGGATTCGCTGGGACGCGCGATTGCCCCGGCCTTTCTGCGCCCGGAACTGACGGCTGAGATGCAGACCCTGCTGGATCAGCGGCGTCTGGGTGAGGCGCTGCTGATCGCCATCGGCCAGATCGGCAGCGGGCTTGAAGGGCAACTGGCCGATGTGACGGCGGGTCTCTCGCTGTTGCGGCAGGCGGGGCTAGAGGATGTGGCGCGGCGCACCGCCCTGCAACTGGTGCTGCTGGAGCGGCGCGGATGAATGCCCCGGGGCGGATGGAGCAATGGATCTCGACCTTTCTCGAGGCTGCCGCCGCCGAGCAGGACGCGGCGCGCAACACCCGGCTGGCCTATGGCCGCGATCTTTTGGATTTCGCCGGCTGGCTGGCGCATCGGGGCAGCGATTTCGCCGGGGCCACGCGAGAGGATGTCGAATCCTATCTGATCTCTTGCGAGGCCGAGGGCCTGTCCAAGGCCACCCGCGCCCGCCGACTGTCGTCGATCCGCCAACTGTTTCGCTTCGCCCATGAAGAGGGTTGGCGCGAGGATCATCCGGCCCTGCGGATCAAGGGGCCGGGGGCGATCCAGCGTCTGCCCAAGGCGCTCAGCCATGCCGATGTCTTGCGCCTGATCGAGGCCGCCCGCACCCATGGCCGGACCGAGGCCGAGCGGCTGCGCAATGGCACGTTGATGGAATTGCTCTACGCCACCGGTCTGCGCGTATCAGAGCTGGTCGGCCTGCCGCTGTCTGTGGCGCGTGGCGATCCGCAGATGATCCTGGTGCGTGGCAAGGGCGGCAAAGAGCGGATGGTGCCATTGTCCCCCCCCGCCCGTAGCGCATTGGCAGCCTGGCTGGCCCGGCGTGATCAGGATGAGACCCGCGCCAAGGCCGAGGGCCGCGCGCCCTCGCGCCATCTCTTTCCCGGCAGCGGCGCCGAGGGTCATCTGACGCGCCAGCAATTTCACCATCTGATCAAGGGCTTTGCCATCGCCGCCGGTATCTCGCCCGCCGAAGTCACCCCCCACGCGCTGCGCCATGCCTTTGCCACGCATCTGTTGGCCGGTGGAGCCGATTTGCGGGTGATCCAGACGCTTTTGGGCCATGCCGATGTGGCAACGACCGAGATTTATACCCATGTCCTCGACGATCACCTCAAGGATCTGGTACTGACGCACCACCCGCTTGCCCGCAAACCCGCCGGTTCCTGACCGGCCCCCGGCCCCCAAACCCCGGACACAAGGACTGATGGACACTTCCGCCCTCGACACCACTTTCTGGCTGACCGCCCTCGGCATCGCCTGCCTGCTGATCCTTTCGGCCTTTTTCTCAGGCTCGGAAACCGCGCTGACCGCCTCGTCGCGGGCCAAGCTCAAGACGCTGGCCGACAAGGGATCCTCGGGCGCCGCCTCGGCCATGAAAGTCACCGAAGATAGCGAGCGGATGATCGGCGCCATCCTTCTGGGCAATAACGTCGTCAATATCCTCTCGGCCTCGCTGGCAACCGCGCTCCTCACCCGGGTCTTTGGTGACAGCGGTGTGGCGCTGGCGACCATGGTGATGACGGTGCTGGTGCTGATCTTTGGCGAGGTGCTGCCGAAAACCGTCGCCATCACCTTCCCCGAGCCGGTCGCGACCCGCGTCGCCCCGCCCATCCGCCTGCTGATCCTGATCTTTGCCCCCATCGTTTCGGTGGTGCGCGCGCTGGTGCGCGGCATCCTGCGGATCTTTGGTGTCCGCGCCGATCCGGGTGCGCAACTGCTTGCCCTGCGTGAGGAAATCGTCGGCGC
>CALLZQ010000780.1 GCA_937858255.1 uncultured Tabrizicola sp. | reverse complement strand
TGGAACGCGCCCGGCCCGCCGGCCGTTGATAACCCGCCGATCACGACCCTGAAAGGAGCCGATGCCATGAGCCGCAAGCCCGAACCCATTGCCGAGATTGCCCCTGCCCGGCCCCTGCCCGTCAGCCTGCCCTTTCGCACCGCCGCCCTCGCCAGCCGCAAGCCGACCCGGTTCAAGCTGGAACCCGATGGCGCGGGGCGCGCGGCGATTGCCGCGGAACTGGGGCTGATCGACTTGCCCGCGCTGCGGATCAAGGGCGAAATCGCCCCCGCCGGCGCCCGTGATTTCCTGCTGACTGCCCGGCTTGAGGCGGATGTGGTGCAACCCTGTTCGGTCACCCTCGCCCCGGTGCCGGCCAGAATCGCCGAGGATGTGATCCGCCGCTACAGCGCCGATTTTGCCGAACCCGAGGGCGAAGAGGCCGAGATGCCCGAGGATGACAGCCTGGAACCCTTGCCCGAGGTGATCGACATCGGCGCGGTGCTGATCGAGGCGCTGGCACTGGCGCTGCCGCTCTATCCCCGGGCCGAGGGGGTCGAACTGGGCGAGGTCAGCTCGGCCCCGCCTGGCGCCGAACCGATCCGCGAGGCCGATATCCGTCCCTTCGCCGGTCTTGCGGCGCTGCGTGACAAGCTGGCCGGCCCCGAGGGCCAAGAGTAGAAATCCGGCGCGGCGACAGCCGCCCCGGGCCGGAATGGCGCAGGCGGCAAAAAGAACTTGCGCCCGACCGAAATCCGGCTATGTTCCGCGCCTCATTCGGGGTGTGGAAACACGCCCCCGGCGGCTTTGTCCGCTTGAAGAATTGTCAAGGAAAACAGGGGCCTGTCCCCACTACCCCGAGGTCGAGACATGGCTGTTCCGCAGAACCGAGTCACCAAATCCCGCCGCAACATGCGCCGCGCGCATGACGCCCTTGTTGCCGGCAACCCCGCCGAATGCCCGAACTGCGGCGAGCTGAAGCGCCCGCACCATGTTTGCGGCGCCTGCGGCCATTACGACTCGAAAGAAGTCGTCTCGACCGCCAAGGCCGTGGATCTCGACGAGGACGCGGCGTAAGCCGCGCCTGATCTCGCGCCCCGCTCATGGCGAACGGACCTCAAAATCCGGCGACCGGAGACCTGACCCAAGGGGCGCAGTCGATGTCGGCAGTGGTGATTTCGGTCGATGCCATGGGCGGCGACCGTGGGCCGGCGGCAGTTGTCGCCGGTCTTGGCATATCTGCCCAACGTGACACTGCAGTGCAATTCGTGCTGCATGGCGATGAAAGCGTGCTGCGCCCGCTGGTCGCGCGCCACCCCGGCCTTGCCGCACGGGTGCGCCTTGTCCATGCCGAGCGTACCGTCACCATGAACGACAAGCCCAGTCAGGTGATGCGCCATGGCGAGGGCACCTCGATGTGGTCAGCTATCGACAGCGTGAAATCGGGCGAGGCACAGGCCGCCGTCTCTTGTGGCAACACCGGCGCGCTGATGGCGGTCAGCATGATCCGCCTGCGCAAGATCGCGGGCGTCAACCGCCCTGCCATCGCCTGCCTTTGGCCCAGCCGCAACCCCGGCGGCTTTAACGTCATGCTCGATGTCGGCGCCGGGATCGAGGCCGAGGCCGAAGATCTCTTGCAATTCGCCGCCATGGGCGCGTCCTATGCGCGCAATGGTCTGGCGCTGACCCGGCCCCGGGTGGGTCTGTTGAATGTCGGCACCGAGGAACACAAGGGCCGCGCCGAACTCAAGACCGCGCATGATCGCATGGCCGAAGCCGCCGAGGCCGGCGGCTTTGATTTCGTCGGTTTTGTCGAGGGCGGAGACATCCCCTCGGACCGGGTGGATGTGATCGTGACCGACGGGTTTACCGGCAATATCGCGCTGAAGACCGGCGAGGGCACGGCCAAGCTGGTCTCTGACTTCCTGAAGCAAGCCTTTGGCGCCAATCTGTTGTCAAAGATCGGGGCGCTCTTGGCCATGGGGGCACTGCGCGGCCTGCAACGGCGGATCGACCCGCGCCGGGTCAATGGCGGGGGGTTTCTGGGGCTGAACGGCACCGGGGGCAAAACGCATGGCTCTGCCGATGAAAACGGGGGCGCCGCCCCCATCGGCCTTGCGATCCAATTTGCCCGGCTGGGCGTTGTCGAGCGGCTGGCGGCACGGGTTGCATCCACCGGTCGCGCGGGGCAGGATACGCCGCAACCGGGCACGCCGGGCGGGGAAACAGGACCGAAAGAATGACGATACGCGCCGTTGTCCGTGGCGTCGGGCATTACCTTCCGCAGCGCGTCGTCCCGAACGCCGAGCTGGAAAAGCTGGTGGAAACCTCAGATGAATGGATTCGCGCCCGCTCGGGAATCGAGCGGCGCCATTTCGCCGCCGAAGGCGAGATGACCTCGGATCTGGCGACTCATGCCGCGCGCGCTGCCCTTGCCGATGCCGGGATGGAGGGCGACGATATCGACGCCATTGTTCTGGCCACCTCGACCGCAGACCTGACCTTTCCCTCGGCCGCGACCATGGTGCAGGCCAATCTGGGCATGACGCGTGGTTTTGCCTATGACGTGCAGGCCGTCTGTGCCGGTTTCGTCTATGCGCTGACCAATGCCAATGCGCTGATCGTCTCGGGTCAGGCGAAACGGGTGCTGGTTATCGGGGCCGAAACCTTCAGCCGGCTGATGGACTGGACTGACCGCACCACCTGCGTCCTGTTCGGCGATGGCGCCGGCGCCTTGGTGCTGGAGGCGCAGACGGCCAGCGGCGCCAAGACGGATCGGGGCATTCTGGCGACGGATCTGAATTCCGACGGGCGCTATCGTGATATTCTCTATGTCGATGGCGGCACCAGCACCGGCACAACCGGGCACCTGCGGATGGCCGGCAAGGAAGTCTTTCGCCATGCCGTTGAAAAGCTGGCGGAAACCGCGAATACCAGCCTGGAGAAGGCAGGTCTCACCAGCGCCGATGTCGATTGGATCGTGCCGCATCAGGCCAATATCCGCATCATCGAGGGCACGGCCCGCAAGATGCAATTGCCGATGGAAAACGTCATCGTCACGGTGCAGGACCATGGCAATACCTCGGCCGCCTCGATTCCCCTCGCCCTGTCGGTGGGCAAGGCCCGTGGGCAGATCAAGGAAGGCGATCTGATCGTGACCGAGGCGATTGGCGGCGGTCTGGCCTGGGGTTCGGTGGTTTTGCGCTGGTAGCGCGGATAAACTCTGCCCGCCAAGTCTCTGATATTGACTCGCAAATCGCCTCGGCGCATCCTGCCCTGCAAAAGCCCGGGGGGGATATTGGAATGAGCGAAAAGACCTTGACGCGCATGGACCTGTCGGAAGCCGTCTTCCGCGAGGTCGGCCTGAGCCGGAATGAAAGCGCGCAACTGGTGGAATCGGTGCTGCAACATATGTCCGACGCGCTGGTCTCGGGCGAGCAGGTGAAGATTTCCTCTTTTGGCACCTTCTCGGTGCGGGACAAGTCGGCCCGCGTCGGGCGCAACCCCAAAACCGGCGATGAAGTGCCGATCAGCCCGCGCCGGGTGCTGACCTTCCGTCCCTCGCATCTGATGCGTGACCGGGTGGCGGCGGGCAAGAAGAAGTAAGGAGACCGGCGCGCGTGGAGAAATCGCCCGACGCCTTTCGCACCATTTCCGAAGTGGCCGAACATCTGGAAACGCCGGCCCATGTGCTGCGCTTCTGGGAGAGCCGGTTTCCGCAGATCCGGCCGGTGAAACGGGCGGGCGGGCGGCGCTATTACCGCCCTGCCGATGTTGCCCTGCTGACCG
>CALLZQ010000779.1 GCA_937858255.1 uncultured Tabrizicola sp. | reverse complement strand
AGCCTGTTTGAGACCGAGACCCTCGTCCCGATCTATGAAGGCATGTATCAGCGCGCGCGTGACCCGCAAAAAGGCGAGCGGGTGCCGGATCTGGTCTGAATCCCCGCATGACCCGACGTGCCAGCCTTGTCTTCTGGGTCAAGCCAGTCCGCTGAGCGCATGAAGTTGCGCGGCGCAAGGGGGCGCATTCCGCCCCCTATCCGATCGAGGGCTTCCCGGCTTATCCTTCCAAATCCTGACCTGTGCCCTCGCCACACAACTGCAAGGGCCGCGGGCGTGAAGTGTTCGGGGCTCAGACTGCTATCACAGCGGGGTTGAGCGGGGGGCGCTGATCCCGCACAGTCGGGGTGGCAAGGGGGAAAGACCATGGCGATCCGCAGCATTTCCGAAATTCACGCCGCGACCAAGGCCGCGCTGATCGCCCATGGCGCGGGGGCATGGCAGGCCGAAGAGGTGGCCCGCGCAACGGCCCATTCCGAGGCGCATGCCAATGTGATCTGCGGCCTGCAATATCTGGAAAGTTATTGCCTGCAACTGACCTCAGGCCGCGTCGACGGGCGGGCCGAGCCAGAGATCCGCCAGCCGCGCGGCGCGGCGCTGATCGCCGATGCCCGTTGCGGCTTTGCCCAGCCGGCCTTTGCCGCCGCCCTGTCCCGTGCCGTGACCTTGGCGCGCGAGATGGGTGTTGTCATGCTGGCCGTGGCGCAGAGCCATACCTGCACCTCACTTGGCTATTTCACCGAACAGATTGGCCGGGCCGGCCTGATCGGAATCGGCTTTACCAATGCCTCACCGGTTGTCGCGGCGCCGGGCGGGCGGCGTCGGGTCATCGGAACTAACCCGATCGCGATGTCGGTACCCGATGGTGCAGGCGGGCTGGCGTTGCATTTCGATTTTTCCACCTCGGCCGTCGCTCTGGGAAAGATCGCCATGGCGAAATACGAGGGCCGGCCAATCCCCGAGGGCTGGGCGCTGGATGCCGAGGGTCGCCCCACCACCGACCCTGAGGCGGCGCTGAAAGGCTCGATCTGTAGCGCGGGGGGGTATCGCGGCTGGGGGCTGGGGCTGATGGCGGAACTGATGGCCGCCGCCATGACCGGCTCGGTCAATTCGCTGGATGTGGCGGGGCTGAAGCTGCCCGAGGGGCCGCCGCACCGGCTGGGGCAGATGTATCTGTTGATGGATACCACCAGCTTTACCGATCAGTTCGGCACCCGGTTTGCCCGGCTGGCCGAGGCGGTGGCCGAGGATGAAGGCGCGCGCCTACCCGGGGCGCATCGGCAGCCTGCGGCCGCAGTCGAGGTGGCCGATGCCCTCTGGGCCAAGGTGCTGGATCTGGCCCGGGGATAGGCCCGGCGCAGGCGCTCTCCCCCGCGCCGGGGGTGGGGTTACTTGCCCCAGATCGCGGCATAGGCCTCGCGGTAGCCGTTTTGCGGGTCAAAGGCATTGCCCTCGGTCCCGACAAGGCCCTCTTGCGTGACCAGTGCCGGCGCGGTGACATAGCCCGAGCAGGCCTCGCCCGAGATCGCGCGGTTCAACTCATCCACCAATTGCCAGCCTTGCAGGTTCAGCGGCTCGGCCACGGTCACAGCCTGATACTGGCCGGTCCGGATGCGGCGCGGAAGGGCGGCCTCAGCGCCGCCGCCCGCCGAGCCGGCCTTGGGATTGGCCGCGCCGTCGATGCCGGCGGCGGCAAGAGCCGGCCCCATGAAATCGAAGTAGAGGTCGTTGATCGCCAGCGAATGCGTCCAGTTGGCGCCATGCTGCTGTAACAGCGTGGTGGTCAGCGGCCCCATCCGGGTCGAGGTTTCGGCAATCGGCGTATCGACCCATTGCAGCACGGTGCCACCGCCGGCCTCAATGATCTCTTTCAGCTTGGCCGCCTTGAGGATGGCGATGGTATAGGTCGAGTCGGTAAAGATCACCACGCCCGGCTTGCCGCCGCCATCAGCCAACGCCCATTCGGCAGCCTTGGCCGAGACATCCATCGCATCGGTCGAGACATTGGCAAAGATGCCGCCGGGCGCGTCGCAGCCGATCTTTGGCCCGGAATGCCAGGACACCATGGGAATACCGGCGGCAGCGACGCCTTCGAGCGCGGCCTGCTGTTCAGCGGCGTCAAAGCCATTGATGACGATGCCATCGGGGACAAGGGCCAGTGCCTGCCCCACGGCGGCCGAGCGGCTTTGCACTGAACCGGCGCCGTCGATCACCTTGACCGTCCAGCCAATCTTGGCCGCGGCCTCTTCGATTCCGGTGGTCACACCCAGAATGCCGCCGTTTTTCAGATCGCCCGCGAGGACGACGATGGTTTTCCCCTCGGCGGCCTTGGGGCCGGAGGTGGGGCCGTCAAAAGCCTCTTGCGCGTGGCCGGGCAACGCGGTGGTAAGGATGGTTCCGGCGAGCAATGCCTTGAACAAAGTCCGTTTCAGCATGGTTTTCCTCCCAACAGGCTGATTATCTTGATTTCGCGCCCTTTTTACGCTGCGCATAACCGGCGATGCCGATGGCAATCAGCAGCGTGGTGCCGTTGAACAGCGGCTCGACCCAGAAACTGCCGCCGAATTGCTGGATGCCCGAGATACCCACGGCGAGGATCATCACGCCGACGATGGTGCCCCAGACATTCACCCGCCCGGGCTTGATGGTGGTGGACCCCAGAAAGGCGCCGACCAGTGCGGGCAGCAGAAACTCAAGCCCGACCGAGGCCTGACCGATCCGCAGTTTTGAGGCCAGCAGCACCCCGGCAAAGGCGGTCAAGAGGCCCGAGCCGACAAAGGCGCCGATGACGAATTTGCGGGTGGGGATGCCGTTCAGCTCGGCCGCGCGCTGGTTGGCGCCGATGGCATAAAGGTAGCGCCCCGTGGGGGTGTATTCGAGGGCAAGCCACAGCGCCACGGTGATCGCCAGCACATAAAAGGCGGTGATCGGCAGGCCAAAGACAAAGGTGCCGTTGATGGCATAAAAGGCATCGGGCAATTGGCCGACCATCTGCCGCCCGCCGGTGTGCCACAGCGCCAGCGCGTAAAGGATGGTGCCGGTGCCGAGTGTGGCGATAAAGCTGTCGATCCGAGCCACCTCGACCAAGAGGCCGTTCAGCGCCCCCGTCGCCACCCCCAAGAGCAGCACGATCGCCACCACCAGGGGCCAGGGCAGGCCGAACATGGTTTGCAGGCTGATCGCCAGAATGTGCCATAGCACGATCCCGTAACCCACGGTCAGGTCGATCCGGCCCGCCACCATCGGGATCATCGCCGCCAGTGACAACAGCGCGATGATCGCCTTGTCCGACAGGATCGCACGCAGGTTCAGCATGGTCGGAAAGGTCTGCGGCAACAGGATCGAGAACAGCGCGATCAGCCCCAGCATCAGGATCACCAGCCCATAGGTCGGCGCCAGACGCAGGGCCTTTTGCGGCGCATTCAGGCCGCGCAGTTCATCCTTGGTGGGTTCGACGGCGTTGGAATCAATTCCCGGCATGGTGTCCTCAGGCTGCTTCACCGGCCGATGCGGCCTGGATCAGGGATTCAGTGGAAAGCTCGATGCCCGTCAGTGTCGCGACGGGCAGGCCGCGCGAAAACACGATGGCGCGGTGGCAGATATTGGCGATTTCCTCGAAATCGGTGGACACCACCAGCACCCCCATGCCCGAGGCGAGGGCCTGACACAGCAGGTGGTAGATCTCGGCCTTGGCCCCGACATCGACGCCGGCGGTCGGGTCCTCGCAGACCAGCATCCGGCGGCCAGTGCCCAGCCAGCGGCCCATCACCACCTTTTGCTGATTGCCGCCCGACAGTGCCTCGATGGCGAGGGTCGGGTCATTGGGCGACAGGCCAAGGCTGTGCCCCAGTTCGCGGGCCATGGTCTCTTCACGCGCGGGGGCAAGCGGGTGCAACAGACCCCGCCCGCTGGCCGAGGGGTTCAGATAGGCATTTTCGCGGATCGTCAGCCCGGGCGCGACGCTTTCGCCCACCCGGTCGCGGGCAACAAGGCCGATGCCGGCGCGCATCGCCGCCTGAGGATTGGTCAGAACCGGCACCGCCCCATCGAGCAGCACCTTGCCGCCATGTGGGCCCACCCCAAACAGCGCGCGGCCCACATCCTCATGCCCCGCGCCGCGCAGACCGGCGAGGCCGAGCAATTCCCCGCGACGGATCTCGAAACTGACCGGCCCCACGGCCGGGGTGCGCAGCCCCTCGACCCGCAGGATTGCCGGGCCGTCTTGCACCGCCGGGCGGGCAATCTCGCGCGCCTTGCGGCCGACGATCAGGCTGACCAGTTCCTCGGGTGTGGTATGGGCAATGGCCCGCATCCCCACCATCTGCCCGTCCCGCAGCACCGCCACACGGTCGGCGATACGGAAAATCTCATCCAGACGATGACTGACATAGATCATCCCCACCCCCCGCGCCTTGAGCGGGCGCAGCGCGGCGAACAGACGTTCGACCTCATCCGCGGGCAGGCTGGCGGTCGGCTCGTCCAGCACCAGAAAATCGCAGTCCTGCGCCAGGGCCCGGGCAATGGCGACCAGCGATTTCTGGGTGCGCGTCAGGCGGGAGATGCGGGCCGTCGCCGGGAAATCAGCCTCGACCAGCGCGAGGGCGGCATCGGCCGCCGCCTCGGTCGCGGGCCAGTCGATCCGGCCGCGCCGGCGCACATAGCCAAGCGCAAGCGCGATGTTCTCGGCCACGCTCATCCATTCGATCAGGCCCAGATCCTGGTGGATGAAAGCGACCTTTTGCCCGCCCGCACGCCCGGCCTCATGTGCATAGGGCGTGCCATCGACGGTCACGCCCCCCTCATCGGCGCGGTGAATGCCGCCCAGCACCTTGATCAAGGTCGATTTGCCAGCGCCGTTTTCGCCCAGCAGCGCCACGATCTCGCCGCGCGCGATGCGCAGCGACACGCCTTTGAGCGCGCGGGTACCGCCAAAGGATTTGACGACACGGTCGCAGAACAGGCCGTCTGACGACGGGTCCATGGCAGATCCTCCCTTGCTTCCGGCCCCGGGCTGCGCCAGTTTACCGGTAACGTAATGCAGGCTGAACCATGCCCCCTTTTGAGTCAAGCAGAAAAGTTATCGATAACATAAAGCGGACCCACACCAGCCCAACACGCCACGGGGCCGGGCGATGACCGCGACTCTGGAAGCGATCGCCAAGGCCGCGGGCGTGTCGAAAATGACCGTCAGCCGGGTATTGCGCGGCGGCACCGGCTTTTCCGACGAAACCCGCGCACGGGTGCAAGAGGTCGCGGCGCGGCTGGGCTATGTCCCGAACCGGCTGGCGGCGGCCTTTGGCTCGGACAAGGCCAGCACGCTGGTTGGCATGTGCGTGCCACGCCTGACCTCGGGCCTGTTCGGTCATGTGCTTGATGGCGTGGACCGGGCCCTCAGCCGATTGGGCTATCAACTGATGATCGGGGCCAATAATCATTCGGTCGAAGAGGAAGAGGCCTGGGTGCGGCAGGTGATCAGTTGGCGCCCGGCGGGGGTGATCCTGTCAGGACGCAGCCATACGCCCGGGACGGTCGAGATGTTGCGCCGCGCGGCCCTGCCGGTGGTCGAGCTATGGGATCTGACCACCAGCCCCATCGACATGTCGGTGGGGTTTTCCCATGTCGACTGCGGGGCGGAAATGGCCCGGCATCTGGTCGGGCGCGGGCGGCGGCGGGCGGGCTATGTCGGGGCCTTGTCGCGCTCGGACGTGATGGGCGCGGCGCGCTTGCAGGGCTTTCGCGACATGCTGGCCCAGATGGGGCAT
>CALLZQ010000778.1 GCA_937858255.1 uncultured Tabrizicola sp. | reverse complement strand
ATTCGATCTATTCGGTGATCTCGCCCGAGGGCTGCGCCTCGATCCTGTGGAAGGACGCGGAAAAGATGCGCGAGGCTGCCGAGGCCCTGCGTCTGACAGCGCAGGATCTGCAAAAGCTGGGGGTGATCGACCGCATCATCAAGGAACCGATGGGCGGCGCGCAGCGCGGTCGCAAGGAAACCATTGAGGCGGTCGGCAAGGGCATCGAGGCGATGCTCAAGGAACTTTCGGGCAAGAAGCCCGACGCGCTGATCAAGGATCGCCGCACCAAGTTTCTGGAGATGGGCAGCAAGGGGCTTGCCGCTTGAACCCCTGGATCCTGGTGATCCTCGCCGGGATCATGGAAACCGGCTGGGCCATTGGCCTGAAATATTCCGAAGGGTTCACGCGGCTTTGGCCCTCGGTGCTGACAGTGGCGGGGGCGCTCGCCAGCTTCTGGCTGCTGTCATTGGGGATGAAGACCCTGCCGGTCGGCACGGCCTATGCGGTCTGGGTGGGGATCGGCGCTGTCGGTACGGCGATTGCGGCGGTGATCTTGCTGGGAGAGCCGGTCAATATGCTGCGCCTGGCAGGCATTGCCCTGATCGTTGCCGGGATCGCGGCGCTGAAATTCGCCTGATCCTTACCACATCGTCTTTGCGGCCCGCACGGGCCAATCCGCGTCATAGCCCTCGGCGTCGAAATTGCCGTTGGTGACATCTTTCATCATCTGCCCGACCGTGGGCAGGCCCTGCGACTGGTCCCCGCCGGTCCAGAGTCCGGCGCGGATCAGGGCGCGGGCGCATTGGGAATAGACCTCGGCAATGGTGATGACGATGACGCTGCGCGGGTGCTTGCCCTCACGCTCGAATGAGGAGAGCAGCGCCGGATCGTCGCTAAGGACCGCGCGCCCGTTCACCCGCATTGCGATGGTTGAACCGGCGATCAGGAACAGCAGGCTGACCCGACCGTCCCGCAGGATGTTTCGCAGGCTGTCGATCCTGTTGTTGCCGCGCCAGTCGGGCAGGTGCAATTCCGCAGGGCCTGCCACCCGCACCACCGGGCCATCGTCGCCGCGCGGGCTGCCATCGGTGCCCTCGGGGCCAACCGTGGTCAGAACGCAAAACCGTGACCGCTCGATCCACTGGCGGTAGCTGGGCGTCAGCCGGCTGGCAACCTTGGTCATGGACACTTCTGCCGGGGTGCCATAGAGCGTCTCAAGCGCCGCAAGGTCGGTAATGATTTTCATGCCTTTGCCTTCTTGCTGCGGGGCTTGGGCGGCGCGGTTTCCGCCGCGAGCTTCAGCCGCTGAACCCCGCCTCGGCCATCAGGCGGTTGGAATGGGTTTCGACCTCGGCCTCCAGCTTCCGCATGAACTCGGGGACCGGCAGGCCGGGGGCGATGGCTGGCAGGAACTCGATGACGGCAAGGCCGGGGGTGCGCAGCAAGCTGCGCTTGGGCCAGAACAGGCCGACATTGGTGGCGACGGGCACGCAGGGCTGGGCAAGCTGATCGTACAGCAGCCCTGTGCCGACCTTATAGGGCTTGGTGGCGCCTGGTGCGACGCGGGTTCCCTGTGGATAGATGATCAACTGCCCGGGCCGGGCGGCGCCCCGGGCGACATCGGCCTTCATCTTGGTAATAGCCGCGCCCCGCTTGCCCCGATCCACCGGCACGCAGCCGATACGCAGCGCATATTGGCCAAGGATCGGCGCATACATCAGCTCGCGCTTCATGATGAACTTGCCGCGTGGCACGGCATTGAACAACAGGATGATGTCGAAAAAACTCTGATGCTTGGCGGCGACGACGACCTCGCCCTCGGGCACCGGGCCGCGCACTTCGGAGCGGATGCCGCAGAGCAGTCGGGCGGTCAGGATCACCCAGCGGCAATAGGCCTTGCAGGCGGCAAAGGCACCATCGCGCGTCGCCAGGGCATAGGGAAAGAACACGATCCCGATCACCAGCATGGCGACATACATCTGAACGATGAAAATCACCGACAGGACCCAGCGAATTGCGATCATCAGGTCAGTCCTTTCAGGGTGCGGAAAGCCGCGATGCGGGTGGCGGCAAAGGCGACAGCGCCGGCGAGCGGGGGCAGCATCAGCGGCAGCAGCCAGCCCGCCCCCTGAAAGCCCAGGCCCGTCAGAAAGCCCCCGGCCTCGTCCGCGCGGGGCAAAAGCGCGACCCCGACCATCGCCACGGCCGTCCCTGCCAACGCGCCCGCCATGGCGCGCAGGGTGAAACGGCGGACAAAGGCCCGGGCAATATAACTGTCCTTGGCCCCGACCAGCCGAAGCACCCGGATCACCGGCAGGTTGGCCGAGAGCGCCGCATTGGCGGCCAGCGTGATCATCGCCCCCGTCGCCCCGGCAATCAGCAAGAGGGACAACAGCCCCAACAGGCGCAGGCGGTCCGCTGCGATCGCAAGGGGCCGCCGCCAGCGGGTATGATCGTCCAGCACCGCGCCGGGCGCTTCGGCCACCAGCCGCAGCCGCAGCCCCTCGCCATCATAGCCATCCCCGGCTTCGGTGATCTCGATCAGCCGCGGCAGGGGCAGGGCATCGACCGGCAGGTCAGGCCCGAACCATGGCTCCAGCAGTTTGCGCTGTTCGTCGGTGGCAATCTCGCGCGCGGTGGCGATGCCGGGGGTATTCGACAGCAGCGCCAGCACGGCGGCAACCTGGGTCTGCATCTGCTCCGGGGGGGCTGAGATGCGGATGGTCGCAGTGCCGGCCAGCGCCCCCGCCCAGCGGTCGGCCAGCCGCCCCGAGGCCAGCGACAGCGCCAGGGCGAACACGGCCAGAAAGGCCATCGCGGCCGAGGTGAACAGCGTCAGTTGCGCGGTAAAGCCCGAGGGCGGCACCACCCGGTCAGCGTGACGGTCGGCCGAGAGGAGGTCAGGGAGTTTCAAAGATCCGCCCCCGCAAGCTGAACCCGCCGGTTCTTGATGCGCAGAACCCGCGCCGCAAGCTGCGATTTGGCCTGCCGGATCAGGTTCAGGTCATGGGTGGCGATCAGAATTGTCTTGCCCATCCGGTTCAACTCGACCAGCAGCGTCAAGAGGCGCAGCGACATCTCCCAGTCGAGGTTGCCGGTGGGTTCATCCGCCAGGATCACATCGGGGTCCATGATGATCGCCCGCGCCAGCGCCGCACGCTGCCTCTCTCCGCCCGAGAGTTGCGGCGGCAGCGCATCGCCCAGCGCGCCAAGGCCCACCCAGCGCAACAGCTCGGTCAGGTTTCCGGGGTCGCCTGTCCGTCCCGCCACCGTCAGCGGCAGCATGACATTGGCGGCCAGCGGCAGGTGGTCGAGGAACTGGCAATCCTGATGCACCACGCCAACCCTGCGCCGGGTCAGGGCGATTTCGTCCCGCGTCAGGCTGTGGGCATCGCGCTCGAACAGCGTGACATGACCCGAGGTCGGCAGCAATTCGGCATAGGCGAGTTTCAGAAAGGTGGTCTTGCCCGCCCCCGAGGGGCCAGTCAGGAAGTGGAACGACCCGGGCGCAAGGCGCAGCGAAACATCGGACAACAGCGCCCCGCCGCCATAGCTGTACGCCACATTTTCGAAAGCGATCACGTCCGGGCCCCCATTATTCGCGCGCAGAATTGCCGAAACTCGGGGCGGATTCAATTGTGGCCGTGCAGCGCGGGGCCACAATCCCTTGGAATTACCCGACTTCGTTGCTACAACATGGCCAAAACACCGGAGAACCGGGTGGTTGGGGGCTATGTTTCATGCGTATCGTCTGTCCGAACTGCGACGCCCAGTATGAAATCGATGATGCCGCGATCCCGCCAGAGGGGCGCGATGTGCAATGCTCGAACTGTGGCAATGCCTGGTTTCAGGGCCGCCCCGCCGGTGCCGAAGACCTGTCTGCCGCGCTTTACGCCGAGCCACCGGCCCAGCCAGAGGTTGCCCCCGCGCTGACGCAAGGGGCAGAGCCCCCGCCGCCCGAACCGTCGCCGGCACTGCCCAAACGCAGCCTTGATGAAACCGTGCTATCGGTGCTGCGCGAAGAGGCCGAGCGCGAGATGACCGCCCGCAAGGTCGAACAGCAGGGGCTGGAAATGCAGGGAGATCTGGGCCTGCCGCCCCCCGTGCCGGTCTCTGTCGGTGCGGCCTCAAACCGGTTCGAAGCGGCCGATGACGAGGAAGAGGAAGAACCTTCGCCGGCCAGCCGCAAGATCGCGGCCCTGAAGGGCGAGGCCGCCGGGCGCCCCAAAAAGGCCGCCGCGCGGCGCGATCTCTTGCCGGATATCGAAGAAATCAACTCGACACTGAAGCCGGGTGAGCAGCCCAAGGCGCCAAGGGCCGACCGGGGCGAGGCCGAGACAGCCGGCGGTGGCGGCTTTCGCTCGGGATTTTCGCTGATGCTGATCCTGGGGGTGGCGCTGGCCGCGCTTTATGTGATGGCGCCGCAAATCCGTCAGCAGATCCCGGGTCTTGGCCCGGCGCTCGACAGCTATGTCGCGGCGATAGACGGTCTGCGGATCGGGCTGGACGGGCTGATCCGCAAGGTGACAGGGCTGGTTCAGGGCGTCACCGGCTAGGCCGAGGCGCCTGCGTGACGCCGCGTTCGGCGTGACAAGCCTTTGCCCCGCCGCCATGCTTGGCGGCAGGACCGGAGGAAAACATGACCCAATACCCGAATTTGCTTGCCCCGCTTGATCTTGGCCATACGGTCCTGCCCAATCGGGTATTGATGGGGTCGATGCATACCGGTCTGGAAGAGACAGGCGACTGGAACCGGGTCGCCGCCTTTTATGCGGCGCGGGCAGCGGGGGGCGTTGGCCTGATCGTGACCGGCGGGATGGCTCCGAACCGTGAGGGCGGGGTGTTTCCCGGGGCGGCAGGTCTGTTCTCGGACAAGGATATTGCCAATCACCGGATAGTGACGGATCGCGTGCATGATGCCGGTGGGCGCATCGCGATGCAGATATTGCATGCCGGACGCTATGCCTATGGCAAAGACTGCGTCGCGCCCAGTGCGGTGAAATCGCCGATTTCGCCCTTTGTCCCCACAGCGCTGGATGCCGAGGGGATCGAAAAGCAGATCAATGACATTGTGATCGCCGCCACCCGGGCGCGTGAGGCGGGCTATGACGGTGTCGAGATC
>CALLZQ010000777.1 GCA_937858255.1 uncultured Tabrizicola sp. | reverse complement strand
GTACAGCCGCTCGCGCAGCGCAAGTGCGGTGCCGATCCGCCGGGCGAACCATGCGGCGTCAATCACCGCTTCAGGGTCGCGGTCCAGAATCCGGGCGATGATCTTGGACTTCGGATTGACGGTGACAAGGCCAAGGGGGCGCCGCTCGACATCCTCCAGCACGGCCAATGTACCGGGCACAAGGCCCTGGGTCCGGCGGTCGGTCACCAGCTCATCGGCATAGACCCAGGGAAAGCCGTGACGGATGGCGCGCGCCTCGGCCTTGGGGCGCAGGCGGACCACCGGACGGGTGCGGGCGGGATCGGGTTCGGGATGTGACAAAGGGGAGGTCATGATGCCCCCCCCTTAGCCCAAGTTTCGATGCGGGGGAATGCCCCTTCAGTTCGCGGTACTCAACCCGGCAGGCTGAAGCCCCAGCGCCTGACTGACCAGCAGCGGGTCGGTAACTTGCGCGCTGAGTTCGGCCTTCAGCGAGGCGACCAGCCGTTCGATGATCACAACCCGCTGCGTGCGGCCCATATTGTCCTCGGCCACTGCCTGCGCGCCACCGGCGGCGCGGACATCGGCCTTGATTTCGCGCGGACCTTCGATGACTGCACCGGTCGCCGCATCGCGTACCGTCATCACATAAACCATGTCATGCACGCCGCCGACGGTGTAGCGGGTCTTTTCCGTGACCGAGTGAAAGCGCTTGACCTCCAGATCGACCAGAACCGCCGGGCCCTGGGTCATGCCAGAGGTCGCCGTTGCTGCCGCCTCTTCAAAGATATGCTGCACCTGAATGTGGCGATCGGCCAGCGGCTCACCGCGCCAGACGATATCGGCGATGGGATAGAACATGTTTGCCTCGGACACCCGGAGCTTTTGCGGCACCGAGACCGAGACGGCCTTGACCTCATACTGGCTGCGCAGAACCTTGGGAAGGTTCGCCTCGGCCTGACCGACCGTCGGCACCGAGGGCGCCGGGGTGGACGAACGGCTTACATCCCCGCCCGAGACGCAGGCAGAGAGCAGCAGGGCAGCAGCAAGCATGGCGTAAGGCAGGCGTTTCATCTGATTTCCCTCGTCGAGATTTCTTCCCGTTGAGGACAGGTTGCCGGTGGAAAAAGGCAGAAATGGGGAAACTTTCGGGTGTTGTCTGGAAATACGAACGGCTGGATTGCGACATTATTTCGGATGCAATCCCGTGATCAATCGGGCCGCCCGACCAGAACAAAGGGCGCCCAGAAGGCGGGGTGATGCCAGGCGGCATTCTGCCCCTCCAGCATCCGCTGCATGGCGCGGGCCTGCGCCTCGGCGGCGGGCAGGTCGGGCCGCTCGGCCCGGATGCGGAAGGTATCGGTCATCAGTTGCACCGCCGAATGGCTCTCCACCGGCCAATGACTGACCAGCATCCCGCGCGCACCGGCATAGAGGAAAGCCTGCGCCAGACCCGACAGCGCCTCGGCCCCCGGCGTCTCGCCCACGGCGGTATTGCAGGCCGACAGTACCACCCAATCGGCATTCAGGCGCAGCGTCGCAATCTCGCTCGCCGTCAGGAACCCGTCCTCACCGGCGCCGGGGGTCAGGGCAAGCGCCGGCTCAGAGAGCGGCGCCGTGCCCGCCCGGTCGCGCGCCACCAGCCCATGCGTTGCGAAATAGACCATCCGGTACTGATCGAGCCCCGCCATCTTGGCGGCGGCCTCGGTGGCGCCCCTGCCCTCCCAGATCGCGCCGGCCTCGCCCGCCATCACGGCGCGCACGGCGGCAACCTCTTCAGCGGTTTCGGGCAAGGGAGAAAGCGCGCCGCGCAGGCGAGCGTCGGCACCGCCGCCCGCATCGGCCAGCATCAGCGCCCCCGCCGCCTCGGCATCATAGACGGGGTTGGCAAAGCCGGCAAAAGCCTCGGGCGCCGGCGTGCGGCCCTTGGACAATTCCACCGCACGCAGGCCGGAAATCGCGGGCAGAACGGTGATCGACTTGTAGCGCAGCAGAAAGGGCGCTGACTCCAGCGTCTCATCCGGTTTCGGCTCATAGGCCAAGAGCAGCGATGGCGGCAGGCCGGTCAGCGGCCCGCGCAGATCGACCAGCAGATTGGGCTTTTCATCGACCAGTTCCCAAACTTGCAGGAATGAGCTTTCATAAAGCCGCCAGGCCGCCAGAAACGGGTAATCGCCGGGCTGGGCGTTGGTTTCCCCCTCCAGCGCCTCGGCCCCGCGCACGCCAAGGCGCAACGAGACAGAGGCGCGGATGTCATTCACCCAGCCTTCCAGCTCGGCCACAGGCACCCAGAGCTTGCGGGCGATGGCCCGCTCGCGCGTCACCGCCAGCACATAGGACCATTCATTGTCATGCCGCTGATGGTCAATGACGACAAAGACCTCATCCTCGGCCAGCAGCGCCTGAATGGCCGGGATATCCAGATCGACCATCCCCGCCACATCGGCAAAGGCCGGATCCTCGGCCGACAGCTGATCGCTCAGCGCATCCGCCTCGGCCGTCACCGCCGCCAGTTCCTTGCGCAAGGCCGCCTCGCGGGCTGGGTCTCCCTCGGCCTTGGTGCGGGCGGCGAGGTCGGAGAGATTGGTTTCAATGGTATTGCGCCGCTCGCGCAGGTCAGAAATCTGCCGGTAGAGCGCGCGTGAGGCATCGGTGGACAGCATCGCCCGCTTGGTCTGTTCATCCACCGCGCCGCGCGCCCGACCCCAGGCCGTATCCTGCAACACCGCAAGCGCCAGCGGTGCCATGCCCTCGGGCGCCAAACCAGCCTCATCCTGTTGAAACCCGATCAGATCGAGCGCCAGCTTGCGATCCGGGCCCAGACCGTCCTCGCTGTGCAGATAGGCCTCATAGGCCTCAGCATAGCGTTTGTTATAGCTGAGGAGACCAGAAAGATCGCGATAGGATTCCGCCAGCAGCCGATGCCCCGGCGGCAGGCGGGCCGCCAGAGCCTCGACCGCGCGGCGCATGATCGGCAGTGCCGCCTCCGGCCCCTTGCCCGCCACCTGCTCCCACCGCGCGACCAGACGCTGCCAGTCGGCATATTCCACGCTGTCCTCGCCGTAGACATCCACCACCGTTGGCAGATTGGCCTCGATGATCGCCTTCATCGGCGGCACCTGATCCGAGTCAAACAGGGCGCGCGCCAAGAGGCGGCGGCTGGCGATGGTTTCGGGGTGGCGCGGCCCCTTGACCTGCGTGTTCAACGCATCGGCGGGGCGATAGGCCGCCACCGCCCCTTCCACATCGCCCATCCGGTCGCGCAGATAGCCGGCGCGCACCGCAACCCCGGCGGCTATGCCAAGCGCATCATCGCTGCCATCGGCGGTCAGCGTGGCCAAGAGGCTGTCATAGGCGGCCAGTGCCTCATCCCAATAGCCCATGCGATCCAGAATGATCACCGCGTTAAAGCGGACTGTCGCCGTGGCGGCAGAACCGGCGCCCATCAGATCCTCGGTATCGCGGGCGATCTCCAGCGCGATCGGCAGCGCCTCGGCGGTGCGGCCGGCCTTGGCCAGCATGTCCGCGACCAAAAGCCCCGGCTCGACCCGGTGAATGGCGCGGGGGGCGTAATTCTCAATCACGATCTGCCATTGGCGCAGCGCGCCCTCCAGCGCGGCCTCATGCGCGCCGGTATTGTCGAGGAGGCGCAGATAGATCGTCCGCTCGGTCAGCGTTTTCAGATGCGCCGGCCCGCCCACCGCCTCAACCGCGTCGGCAATGCGCTTTTGCACCGGCAGGGCGGCCCGCCAATCGCCGGCCGCCACCAGGGGGCGCAACACAGCGCGGACCGCCTGAGCGGAGGCGGGCAAATCGAGGGGGAACAGTTCCTGCGCCACCGCCTGCGTCGGGGTGGTGATCAGAAAACAGAGGCAAAGCAGGGCTGGAATGACTTTGAACATGGGCTAATATCACTAGGCGCGCCCTGTTCTGTAAAGCCCGGCCTTGATGACAAATCCTGTCGCAAAGGGTCGCAACTGCGCGGCGTATTTTCTGCCCCAACGGTATTGTTAGCGCTAACAGACCGTGTTAGATGGGCGCATATCCATTCTGGCCAGCCTTGGCGGCCCAGCCCGACGAGTTGACCATGACCCTGCATCTGACCCTTGCCCGCGTTACCGACCGCATCCGCGAACGCAGCCGCGACAGCCGAGAGGGCTATCTGGCACGGATGCGGCAGGCGGTGGCCGATGGCCCGGTGCGCGCGCATCTGAGCTGCGGCAATCAGGCCCATGCCTATGCCGCGATGGGTGAGGACAAAAAAGCGCTGACCACCGGGCGTCAGCCCAATATCGGGATTGTGACGGCCTATAACGACATGCTTTCGGCCCATCAGCCCTATGAGCGTTACCCCGACCTGATCCGCGAGGCCGCGCGCCGCTTTGGCGCCACCGCGCAGGTCGCGGGTGGCGTGCCGGCGATGTGCGATGGTGTGACCCAGGGCCAGCCGGGGATGGAACTGTCGCTGTTTTCCCGCGATGTCATCGCGCTGGCCGCCGGGGTGGCGATGAGCCACAACACCTTTGACGCTGCCCTCTATCTCGGCGTCTGCGACAAGATCGTGCCGGGCCTGATCATCGCCGCCGCCAGCTTTGGTCATATCCCGGCGGTTTTCGTGCCCGCAGGCCCCATGCCCTCGGGCATTCCGAATGACGAAAAGTCCAAGGTCCGCAACGCCTTTGCCGAGGGTAAGGCCAGCCGCGAGGATCTGATGGCCGCCGAGATGGCCAGCTATCACGGCCCGGGCACCTGCACCTTTTACGGCACGGCCAATACCAATCAGATGCTGATGGAAGTGATGGGCCTGCATCTGCCGGGGGCAAGCTTTGTGAACCCCGGCACGCCCTTGCGTGAGGCGCTGACCCTCGCCGCGGTCGAGCGGGCGGCGACGATCACCGCGCTCGGCAATGACTTCCGCCCGGTGGGCGAGATTCTGGACGAGCGCGCCTATGTCAACGGCATCGTCGGTCTGATGGCGACCGGCGGCTCGACCAATCTGGTCTTGCACCTGCCGGCGATGGCCCGTGCCTCGGGTGTGCTGCTTGACCTTGAGGATTTCGCCGAATTGTCCGAGGCGGTGCCGCTGATGGCCAAGGTCTATCCGAACGGCCTTGCCGATGTGAACCAT
>CALLZQ010000776.1 GCA_937858255.1 uncultured Tabrizicola sp. | reverse complement strand
CCGTCTGCGTGCTGGACCGCCCCCGGCATGAGGATCTGATCGCCGAAACCCTGCGGACGGGGGCCTCGATCCGGCTGATCACCGAGGGCGATGTGGCGGGCGTGATGCATTGCGCCGACCCTGCCGTTACCGGCATCGACATGTATATGGGTTCGGGCGGCGCCCCCGAGGGGGTGCTGGCCGCCGCCGCGCTGAAGTGCATGGGCGGGCAGTTCTTCGGCAAGCTCCTCTTCCGTAATGATGACGAGCGGGGCCGGGCGAAAAAGGCGGGCATCACCAACTTCGACCGCGTCTATACCCGGGATGATCTGGTGCGCGGCGATGTGATCTTCGCCGCCACCGGCGTGACCGATGGCAGCCTACTGTCAGGCATCAAGCGCGAACCGGGTTATCTGACTGCCGAAACCATTCTGATGCGGTCAAAAACCGGGTCGGTGCGCCGGATGACCTATCGCAACCCGCTGAAATGACGCGCGAACCCGGTTCACGACAGGGAACCGGGCAAAATTCTTGCAAGAATTTTGCGGGGGATGGTCAGGCCATCCCCCGCTTGCGCTTTGCCGCCCGCTGGGGCACATCGGGGCCATGACCGGACATGCTTTTCTGAATGTCGACCTTTCGCTGACCGGCCGGCGCTGGATCGGCCCCTCGCCGGAAGAGGACCGTCTGGCCGAAGCGATGGCCCAGACCACGCGCTTGCCGATGGCCTTGTGCCTGACGCTGGTCAGGCGGGGCGTCGACAGCACCGCGGCACCTGCGTTCCTGGCCCCCGCGCTGCGCGATCTCTTGCCCGATCCGCTGAGCCTGCGGGATATGGAGACCGCCGCCCGCCGCCTGTTACAGGCCCTGCGGGCGCGCCAGAGGATCGCGGTCTTTGCCGATTACGATGTTGATGGCGGCGCCTCGGCGGCCCTGCTGATCATCTGGTTACGTCAGATGGGCCATGCCGCGACGCTCTATATCCCCGACCGGATTGACGAGGGCTATGGGCCGAATGTGGCGGCGATGCAGAGCCTTGGCGGGGCGCATGATCTGATCATCTGTGTCGATTGCGGCACGCTGAGCCATGAGCCGATTGCCGCGGCGGGCTGCGATGTGGTGGTGCTGGACCACCACCTTGGCGGCACCACCCTGCCCCCGGCGATTGCCGTGGTGAATCCGAACCGTCAGGATGAGGATGGCGGCCTCGCACATCTCTGCGCCGCCTCTGTGGTGTTCCTCTTGCTGGTCGAGGTCAACCGCCGCCTCCGGGGCGAAGGCGTGACAGGCCCGGATCTGATGGCGATGCTCGATCTGGTGGCGCTGGCCACGGTCGCCGATGTCGCACCGCTGATCGGTGTCAACCGGGCGCTGGTGCGGCAGGGGTTGAAGGTCATGGCGCGGCGGGAAAGGCCTGGGCTTGTGGCGCTGGCCGATGTCGCCCGGATGGATCAGGCCCCCAGCCCCTATGCGCTTGGCTTTGTTCTGGGGCCGCGGATCAATGCTGGCGGGCGCATCGGCCAGGCCGACCTTGGCGCGCGGCTGCTGGCGACCGACGATCCGCGACAGGCCGCGACTTTGGCCGCGCGGCTGGACGAACTCAACACCGAGCGGCGCGACATCACTGAACGGGTGCGCCAAGAGGCCATGGCCCAGGCCGAGGCGCGCGGAGCCGAGGGGCCACTGGTCTGGGCTGCGGGCGAAGGCTGGCATCCCGGTGTGGTCGGGATCGTCGCGGCCCGGCTGAAAGAGGCTTTCAATCGCCCGGCCGTCGTGATCGGCCTTGAAGGAGATGAGGGCAAGGGCTCGGGCCGTTCGGTCGGCGGGGTCGATCTGGGGGCAGCCGTGCATCGTCTGGCCGAAGAGGGGCATCTGTTGCGCGGCGGCGGGCACCGGATGGCGGCCGGGCTGACGCTGCGGCGCGATCAGCTTGAGCCGGCGATGGACCGGCTGGCACCTCCGCTGACCCCGCAGGGCCCGGCCCCCGAGGGCGCCCGCGGCCTTCGGCGGGG
>CALLZQ010000775.1 GCA_937858255.1 uncultured Tabrizicola sp. | reverse complement strand
GCTCTCATGGCTGACCGTCACCCCGTCATTGGTCAGGCTCAGGGCCTGCGTCGGGGTGTAGCCGTCAAAGGTCTGCCCGTTGGTCAGCACGGAAGGGCCAAACCGCCCCTCTGCCACAGCCAGAAAATCGCGCAGCGACATATGTTCGCGCACGGCCTTGGCATAGCCATGCTCGGCGATTGCCTCGGACAGTGGGCGCAGCGGGTTCTGGACATCGCGCAGCGTGCCCGATGCTGTCAGGATCACCCGCTGACGGTCGGCCGCCCATTCGCCCAGCGTCTTTTGGCCAGCCACCGGGGCAAAGGCCACCCGGGGATCGGTGCCCCCACTGGCGCTGTCGGCGACAAAACGCAAATAGAGATCGTCAAAATCCCGGTTGGCTGCGATGGTCAAAATCGCGTTGCCGCCGGCGCTGCCGCCGATCAGCGTGACCTGCGCCGGATCGCCGCCAAAGCCGGCGATAAAGCTGGCCACAAATTCCAGCGCCGCCCTGATGTCGCTCAGGCTCAGATTGGCACCAGCCCAGTCTGGCTCGGCCTCACCGCCGGGCATGTAGTGATGGCCCAGATTGCCCAGGCGATACCCGATATTGGCACAGACCAGCCCATAGCCGGACAGGCGGTCCAGGCTGCCACGGTCATCGGCATTCGACAGATAGTTTGATCCGCCGCCATGAATGCGGCACAGCACCGGCAGGTTCGCACCCGGTGACCAATCCGGCGTGCTGATGGTCACATTCTGGCAACCGCGCTCGGCCTCGCGCGTGCCCAGGGCGCCCCAGGCGGACAGGCCCCGCGCCGTGCCCTTGTCATTGCGCCCGCGCCCCAGATCGCTGCCCTCCTGGCTATATCCCTGCGGCGGCACTGGGCCGGGGCGCGTGGCATCCACCGGCGCGGCAGGCGGTGCCATGACGGCAGGCTTCAGACGGCGTGGCCCCACGGCCGGCAGGCAATAGGGAACCCCCTGAAACACCGCGATCTCGGCGATCTTGCCGCGATTGCGGGCGCGGTACAGATCAGCCTCGGCCGAGGTATCGGCGGTGCAGGGCATGATCGGCTCGATCTGCCAGATGCGGCCGGTGACCGGCTGGCCTGCCACAGTGACAATCACTGCCCGATCTGTCTTTCGGGTGCGGGGAATGGCGGTCGTCATGCGATGCGGTACTTTCCGTCAAAGCCAAAGGCGATGCGCTGCCCCGCGCTGAAATTCCCGGCATTCAGAAAGGTCAGGCCCGAGGGCGCGCCAAGGTATTGCGGGCCGGCCAGTTCGGCCGTCCAGCCCGATCCGGTCAGCACGCCTGCCGGCTCCAGACCATACTTGTCCACCAGCTTGATCCGGCCCGTTCCAGCCACGGCACCCGGCTCCCAGCTGTCGATCTTGGCGCCGCCGCCCGCCCAGGTTACAGCCGTCATGTTGCCGGCCGGCGTGCCGGTCAGCAGCTGCACCCCGCGATT
>CALLZQ010000774.1 GCA_937858255.1 uncultured Tabrizicola sp. | reverse complement strand
GGAAGGGCACGGCCTTTGGCGGCGCGCGCGGGCGCACCGATGTGCCCAAGATCGTGGACTGGTACATGGAGGGCAAGGTCGAGATCGACCCGATGATCACCCATGTGCTGCCGCTGGAGCGGATCAACGAGGCCTTTGACCTGATGCATGAGGGCAAGTCGATCCGCAGCGTGGTCGTGTACTGAGATCGCGGCAAGGGGGGCTGTCTGCCCCCCTTACGGATTTTGGCAGGCCAAAATCCTCCCCCCGAGGATATTTTCAGACAGAAAATGGGCGTTTGGGATGGCGGCGACACAGGCGCTGAGGGTTCTGGCGGCGGCGGGGGTGGAGGTCAGCCTGCACCCCTATGTCTATGACCCGAAGGCCGAGGCCGTCGGGTTGGCGGCGGCGCGGGCGCTGGGGCTGAATCCGGCATTGACGCTCAAGACCCTGATGGTCGAGGTCGATGGCCGGCCGGGCTGCTGTGTGATCCCCTCGGATCGGCAATTGTCGATGAAGAAGGTGGCGGCCGTCTTTGGTGGCAAGGCGGCGGCGATGATGCCCCCGGCCAAGGCCGAGCGACTGACGGGATATCATGTCGGCGGGATTTCACCTTTTGGGCAAAAGCGGCAAGCGCCCACGGCGATTGAGGCAGGGGTGGCGGATGCGCCCCGTGTCTGGATCAACGCCGGGCAGCGCGGGTTGTTGCTGGGAATCGCACCCGACGTGGCACTGGCTGTTCTGGGGGCGAGGGCGGCAGATCTTTTGGCCTGAGGATCAGCGGACCGCAGGGCCGGGGCGGGCGCGGGTTGCCCAGCGGCGGTAGGGACGCTCAAGCCAGAGGGGTGCGAGGCAGGCCAGCGAAACCGCCAGCAGCAGAAGGGCCGCAAGCCCCCCCGGAGCGGCATAGGGGGCAACGCCCGCCATACGCAGCACAGTGCCAAGGATGGAAAAAACCAAGAGATGCGAGAGGTAGAGGAGATAGGACGCCTCTCCCCAGAGAAGCGCCCAGCCAGGCATCGGTGGGCGCAGGGTCACGATCCCGTAGACCAGCGCGGCGGCGGGCAGCCCCGCCACCCATTCGCGCCCCAGAGACAGCGGGATCAGCCCCGGCACCACGGCCGCCATCAGCAGGGCACCGGCCAGCAGCGAGGGCAGCGCCAAGGCCCGCAGGCCGGCAGCGCTGGCCCGGGCGATCAGCGCGCCCATCAGAAACTCGACCACCCCGGAATAGAGGATCAGGGCCAGCGCCTCGGGCACGCCACCGGGCCAGAGCCGCGCCGCCTGTCCGGCCAGGGACCAAAGCGCGAGCGCGATCAAGGCCCCTCTGGCACCAAAGCGGAACCAGGTCAGGGCGAAAAGCAGATAGAACAGCGCCTCGACCGTCAGGGTCCAGGCCACCGCCATCACCTGTCCGGGCAGCGGCAAGAGCAGGACAGAGACGGCGATGCCCCGCGCATCGGGCAAGGCCCCGGCATCGCCGCGCAGGATCGCAAGGGCCGCCAGCGCCGCCAGAGTCAGGGCCAGCGCGGCCCAATAGGGCGGTACGATCCGCCAGAACCGTTGCGCCAGAAACCGGCGCGCGGTGAGGGCGGGGTTGCCCGCAGCCGCGTGAAAGATCACGAAACCACTGAGGACAAAGAAAATATCCACCCCTGCCTCTCCTTGGGCGAAGAGGCGGAACAGGCCGGGATCATAACCCTCATTCAGCGCGGCAGCCTGAAGGTGGAAGGCCACGACCAGCGTTGCGGCCAGCCCCCGCAACATCTGCAACCCGCCAATCATCGCTGCCCTCCTGCATCTCTCGCGGCCAGCTTCCGGTCTGGGCAGGCGGCCTGTCAACGGGGCTTTGCGCTTTGGCACCTGCCCTGCCGGCAATTCACTAAATCAGGAGAACAACGGGCCGTATGGGAATTGATCGCTTCAGGAGAGATGAATGCCCGACACGACCCCCTTGATCCGTCTGGTTTATGTCAGCCGCGCCGTACGGGACATGCCTCTGGAAAAGGTACTGAGCCTGATCGCCAAGTCACGCACCGCCAACAAGGCCCGCGATATTACCGGGGCGCTGCTCTATGACCGGGGTCTTTTCCTGCAAATTCTCGAAGGACCAGCCGGAGAAGTTGAAAGGCTGCTCGCCTCAATCTCTCGCGATCATCGCCACAAGGACACACGGGTTTTGATGCGCGAAGAGATCGCCGATCGACTGTTTTCCAACTGGTCGATGGGGCATTCCGAGGCGACGCTGGCGGATCTGGCGCAACTGCCCGGCCTGAACGGCTTTTTCACCTCGGGCAGAACGGTTTATGACATGGGGCATCCGCAACTGGAGAAGGTGATATCGGCCTTTGCCGCCGGGCTGATGCGGGTCGAACAGGTCTGAGCCGCCGGGTGACCGGGAATAGGGCTTTCGCCGCCCGGGCCTTTCAGGCAGAACAAAGGTCAGACCGAAAGGACCATCATGGCCGATACCCGAACCCCGCGTCTCTGCGTGCTGATCGACGCGGACAACATCCCCTCGGGTCATGCCGAAGCGATCTTCGACGAGATTGCCGCGCTGGGTGAGGCCTCGGTCCGGCGGATCTATGGTGACTGGTCGGCGCAGCGTCTGGCGGGCTGGGCGCGCAAGGTGGCGGCACTGGGTCTGGTGGCCGATCAGCAATTCGCCAATACCAAGGGCAAGAAC
>CALLZQ010000773.1 GCA_937858255.1 uncultured Tabrizicola sp. | reverse complement strand
CGAGGCCCGCGCTATGCTAGCTTAACCCGGTGTCCACGAAACCGGCAGCAGCTCAAAGCGGCCTCAAGCAAATCAATAGGTCCTGACCCTAGCTAACCTCATCGCGTTCTGCGCGCGGGTGATTCCAGAGTTGATTGCAGCGCCAGAAAGTCGACACGCCTTCAGCAGGCAACCAATAGGCTTTCCGATGTTGCTCCTGCTTGTCTTCGTTACTCTACGGACATTTATCGAAGCCCTGTAAGGCGTCTGCAAAAGTTGCTTCGGCTTGAAGCGCCCCACCGGGGCGCATTTCTTGGGCCGAGCATATTTGCCAGATCTGCAACGAGAAGAATGGAAAAAACACTGTCACCGATGAACAGAATCGTGTCACTGGAAAAGGACCCTATGCAGGGTTTTCAATGACTTACCAAACTTCTTATGGGCAACTTTGGTGTCACCCGACAAAGTGACGGTCAAATATAACAGCCCCTTCGGCGAGCTGTTTTTGCTATCTTCAGAACATGTCCAGCAGGCGCTTGAGGTAATCGCGCTCGGCGTCGGGGCGCGATTGATCGCCGGTGCGGCGACGAATCTCGTCGAGCAGTTCCTCGGCGCGGCGGTAGACGTCCTCGCCTTGCAGCATGTTGCGGTCCGAGCCGATACGCGCGCTTTCTCCGGGTTCGCGGCCTAGCGGATCGCGCTTGCTGTCGGGGTCGGCGCGGCCGAAATCCTCACCTTGTTGCCCTTCACCTTGCGGGCGCTGCTCTTCGGCCAAGGCTTCGCCAAGGTTCCGCATGCCCTCGCGCAACGCTTCAATGGCTTCGGCCTGCCGGTCGAGCGCGCCGGACAAATCGCCGTCGCGCAGCGCATCCTCTGCCTCGCGCATGGCACGGCCGGCGCGGTCCAGCTCTCGTCGGGCGGCGTCGCCCTGTTCGGTGCCCTCACCCGGCAGTGGCGCCTGACCGAGGTTGCCCAGGCGGTCACGCAGTTCTTCCTGACGGCGGGCAAGCTCATCGGCGCCTGGTTCGCCCTGCTGGCCCGGCTGCTGCTGCCCGGGTTGGCCCTCTTGCATGCCGCGATAGGCATCGTCCGCCAGATCCTGCTGATCGCGCAGGGTTTCTCCCAGATCGCGCATCGCCTGATTGCCTTGGCCTTGGCCCTGTCCGCCCTGCCCTTGGGTGACCTGCATGTTTTCCATCAACTGGCGCAGCATCTCCATCAGTTCCTGCGCCTCGGCCATCCGGCCCTCTTCCATCAGCTTT
Organism: uncultured Tabrizicola sp.; assembly: GCA_937858255.1. Classification (GTDB taxonomy): domain Bacteria; phylum Pseudomonadota; class Alphaproteobacteria; order Rhodobacterales; family Rhodobacteraceae; genus Pseudotabrizicola. Next base: position 1,445 of record CALLZQ010000773.1, on the reverse strand, counting down.
TGCAGCTCTTCCAGCATCTGCTGAAGCTGATCGCCCGACATCTCCATGCCTTCCATGTTCTGAGAAAGCTCACTGTCGGGGTTGCGCTCGGCCTCTTCGGCCAGTTCGCGCATGTAATCGTTCAGCGCCTGACGCATTTCCTGCATCAACTCGTCAATCTCTTCGGGGCTGGCGCCATTGCGGATCGCCTCATCCAGCCGGTCCTGCGCGCGTTGCAGCCGCTCAAAGGCATCAGCAAGCGTGCCCTCTTCAACCATCAGCGCGATCTGCCACAGCTCTTCGGCAATCTCATCGCGGCGTTCGGGCGTCAGGCTGGCGCTTTCCGTGTCGATCTGGCGGATCACCACCCGCAGCCGCAGATAGGCGGCATCGTTGCGGATCAGCGTTTCGGGGCGATGGGTCACCGCCTTGAGTATCTGGGCGCTGCGCGGCGCATTCGCCCGCGACCACAACAGATCGCGCCGCATTTCGATCAGTGCCGCTGCCAGCGGGTCAAAGAATCTCCGCCCGGGCAGGACCACGTTTAGCGGCGGTGCGGTGCCGATCTGCCCGGCAGCATCGCTGACCGAAAAGTCCATCGTTACCGGCAGATTGGCGAGGACCGATTTCGACAGGTCATCGACCAGAGTCTCTGTAAATTCGGCCCGGCTGGCCGAGACCGGCAGCGGCAGATCGAGGATCACCGGCTCAGCCGCTTCCGGTTCAACGGCCAGACCAAAGCGGCGATCGACCGAGGTGAGATCAAGCGCGATGCTGACCTGCCCTGCCACAACACCATAGTCGTCCGAGGCGGTATAGGGCTGCTTGAAACGTCCATCGGCCTCGCGACCCATGGTGCCCGAGACCGCGACCTGCGGCCGGCCATCGGGAATCGCAGTGATCGCCCAACTCCGCCCGCCTGCGCCGGCAACCTCAACTGTGCCGGATTTTGACAGGGTAAAGCCCTGCGTAACGGTGCTGGCACCAGTCTCGGGCGCCGGGCGGCCATCTGTTACCGTTTCGACAAGGCGCAATTCCCCCACCTCACCATAGAGGCGGAACTGGAACTGGGTGCCAATCGGCAGGGTCAGGGTCGCGGCCTCAACCTCATTGAGGTAGATCGTCGGTTTTCCGGTATAGGCGGGGGGCTGTGCCCAGCCTTCCCACGTCGGGCCACCGGCAAGCCCGCCCGCCCCACCCGGGGCCAGCGCCGCAACCGAGGTCACGCGCCACAGCGAGCCAAAGATCAGCGCCATCACAAAGGCCGTCAGCGCGAGATAACGCAGGGCAAAGGGGTCGCGCGATGACAGGCGCAGATCGGGCTCTACCGCCCGCGCCTCGGCGGCGCGCGCCGCCATGCGGGCCAGATGCGCCTGCCAGACGGCTGCCGAGGCGGGGGCACCGGCCCCAATCGCCTGCTGAACTCGCAGCGCAGCCCCCCGGCGGCCGGCCAAACGGGTGTCCCG
>CALLZQ010000772.1 GCA_937858255.1 uncultured Tabrizicola sp. | reverse complement strand
CTATCGCGTCCAGTCGCGCGTGGCGCTGCACCCGGGCCGCATGGTTGCCATGGCCGAATGGCTGCACAACCGTGCCCGGCTGAACCTGCCGCTGGAACGGGTGACGGCGGATCGCTTTGAGTTTCTGGTGGCTCAGACCCAGACACTGAAAACCCTGACCGGCTTTGTCGAGGCGCGGATCGTGCGCATCCATGGCCGCCGGGTGGCGGCGCTGCTACATGACCTGATCAAGCGGCGCATCGAGGATGTGGGGCGCGAGTTGGAGGGGCTGCGCATCCAGTTCCCCGGCTATGCCGAAGAGCTGGAACGCCGGCTGATCCGCCGGCTGATCTTGCGGCAAGAGGAACTGGAATACGATCAGATGACGCAGGATGGGCTGATCGGCCCCGAATTGCGCATGGCGCTGCGCGCCGAGACCGAGACCGAGGCCGCCGCGCTCCGGCGGCGTCCCCGGCTGGATCTTCGGCTGCAACGGGTTGATATCGTTCGTACTTTCCCGCTGTTTTCAGCACTGGATGAGGATGCGCTGTCCAAGCTCGCCAAGCGGATGAAGTCCCGTTATGCCACGCCGGGCGACGTGCTGATGGACAAGGATCAAAAACCCGACAAGGTCTGGTTCATCGCCAGCGGCGCGGCGCAGGTGGAACAGGCAGGCCAGCGGCTGATCCTGGGGCGGGGCGAGATGTTCGGGCAGCTTTCGCTGTTGATGAAGAAATCCCGCCGCGCGCGGGTGACGGCGATCAGCCATATGACCCTGCTGACGCTGGAAGAGGCGCGGTTTCTCGACCTGTTGCGCCGCTCGCCGGAACTTTGCGGTGCAGTGCAGGCCAGTGCCGAACGGCGCGGCGTGGCGCTGGATGAAACCATGCTTCCCAGCGGGGCGCCATCGGAAGACCCCTGGCTGAACCGGTTCCGCACGGCCATGCGCCCGCGGGGGTAGATATGCGCCACGCGCATGACGGCTTTGGGCTTGCGGGGCTTGTTAGCGCAAACGGTTTCCCCACATCATAAGCAGGCGGGAGGAACCGCCCTTGAAGAAGGAGAGACATGATGATCTCTGTTTATGAAATGCTGATCGACGCCGCCCGGACCTATGCCCGCTATCGCAAGACCCGGGATGAGATTGCCAATCTGCCGCTGGACGTGGCGCTGGACCTCGACATTTACCCCGGCGATGCCGAGCGTATCGCGCGTGATGCCGTCTATGGACCCCGCGCCGCCTGAGGGCCGCGCCAACAGACAAGACACCGGGGGGGCCTTGCCCCCCTTTGGTCTATCTGGCAGAGAGATCAGCCCCGCGCGAAGCGGGTTTTCAGCGCGGTATCGACCGCCGGCGTGACGAATTTCGACACATCGCCCCCCAGACGCGCGATTTCCTTGACCAGTTTCGAGGCAATGGCCTGCCGCCGGGCATCAGCCATCAGGAAGACAGTCTCGATACTGGCGTCCAGCGCCCGGTTCATGCCAACCATCTGAAATTCATATTCAAAATCGGCAACCGCCCGCAGGCCGCGCACGATCAGCCCGGCGCCGACATCCCGCGCGCAATCAATCAGCAGATTCTCGAACGGATGCACCACGATTTCGCCCCCGGTGCGCGCCGTAATCGCGGCGCATTCCGCCTCGACCATCGCCACCCGCTCTTCCAGGCTGAACAGCGGCCCCTTGTCACGGTTGATCGCCACGCCGATGACCAGCCGGTCAACCAGCACCACCGCGCGCTGGATGATATCGACATGCCCCAGTGTCACAGGGTCGAAAGTACCCGGGTAAAGGCCGATGCGCATGACACCCCTCTCGCTTGTCGGCCCCGCCAGCATGGCGGAAGCCGGGGAAACTGTCGGCACGCAACAATATTGCGCGGCGCGATGCAAGTGCGAAAGCGCCGCAGGTGCAATGCCGCACCTGCACGCCCGCCTTGGATCAGAAGCCCTTGATCATCCCCTCAAGCGCATCTTTCTCAGCCGAAAGTTCCATCAGCCGCGCCTTGACCACATCGCCGATCGAGATCAGGCCGACCATCTCATCGCCCTCCATCACCGGCATGTGGCGGAACCGGCCATCTGTCATCTTTTGCAGCACCTCATCTGTCAGATCGCCGCGCGCGCAACTGACGATACGGGCGGTCATGATGGTATCGACCGTATCACTGAGACAGGCGGTGCCACGGCGGCCCAGTTCGCGCACGATGTCGCGCTCGGACAAAATACCGGCCACGCGCTTGCCGTCCGAGGACACGATCAGCGCCCCGATCTTGCGCGTCGACAGCGTCTCGGCCGCCTTGGCAACTGTTGTGCCGGGTGGGACAGTCACCACCCCGTCATCGGCCTTGGATTTCAGAATCTGGCTGACCAGCATGGCTTTTCCTCCCCGAATGGCATGCACACGTTTCCCGTGTACAAGGGTCGGACGCGGGGGCTGAGTCTGTCAAGACAAAGGTTCAAGCCGTTGAACTTCGCGCCGGATTCCCTGCGCAAGCGCATCGGCAAAACGGTTCAGCCGGCTGGAACGCGCGTCGCCCTCATGCCGGATCAGCCAGAAGGCACGGGTCAGCCGCACCGCCTCGGGCAAGAGCCGCACAAGTTCGGGCGCCTGCGGCAGTGCGAAGTCATGCACCACCCCTATTCCGGCCCCCGCGCGCAAGAGTTGCAACTGCACCGGCACTGAATTCGAGGCAGCATCGACATGGGTAATGCCCAGTTCGCCCAGATAGTCCAGTTCCTTGTCAAAGATCATGTCATGGATATAGCCGACGACCCGATGCCCACGCAGATCAGACAGGCTATGGATCGGCGGTGCCCCGGCCAGATAATCGGGATGCGCGGCCAGTGACAGGTGATAATCGGTCAGTTTCTGCACCGTCAGTCGCCCGGCCTGCGGCCGGCTGACCCCGATGGCCATATCCGCCTCGCGCCGCGACAGGTTAAAGACCCGCGGCAGGGCGACGATCTGCACCTCCAGCCCCGGATTGGCGCGGCAGATCGCAGCCACCACCGGCGGCAGCAGGTAATTCGCGCAGCCATCGGGCGCCCCCAGCCGGATTTGTCCGGCCAAACCGCCTGCCCCCTCGGCCTGTGACAGCGCCTCGGCCGCGCCGGCCGCTGCCGCCTCGGCCGCCTCGGCATGGGGGATCAGTCGGGCCCCCTCTTCCGTCAACGCATAGCCCTGGGGCGAGCGGGCAAAAAGCAGCATTCCCGCCCGATCTTCCAGCCGGGCAATCCGCCGC
>CALLZQ010000771.1 GCA_937858255.1 uncultured Tabrizicola sp. | reverse complement strand
GGGGGGCGTGTTGTGGGGGTGTCCGTGTCTGCCGGGCGCCGGGGGGTGGCGCCCGGGGGGGGCGCTTTTGCCCGCCTCTCGCTCGAGGAACTGGCGGCGCCCGTCCTGACCGCCTGTCTTGCCGATGCGGGGCTGACCGGGGCGGATGTGGATGAGGTGATCGCCGCCAATGCCATCGGCCCCGGCGGCAACCCGGCGCGGCGGATCGCGCTTGCGGCTGGCCTGCCGCAGACTGTGCCGGGCCTGACGCTCGACCGCCAGTGTGCGGGCGGCCTCGATGCCATCCTCTTGGCCCGGGCGTTGGTCGATTCCGGGCAGGCCGATCTGGTGCTGGCCGGCGGGGTCGAGAGTTATTCGCGCCGCCCCCTGCGCCTGCGAACCGACCCCGACGGGGGCCCGGCGGTGCCCTATGAGCAGGCGCCCTTTACCCCTTGGCCGGACCGAGACCCCGAGATGGCGGTGGCTGCCGCGACCCTGGCCGAGGCCGAGGGCTACAGCCGCGCCGCGCAAGAGGCATGGGCCATCGAGAGCCACGCCAAGGCGCTGGCGCGGACGGACTGGCCCGAGATCGTGCCGCTGATGGGGCAGGGCCGCGACGCCTTTGCCCGGCCCCTGACACCGGCCCTTGCCGCGCGGGCGCGGCCCATTGCCGGGACCGTCACCCCGGCGACGGCGGCGGTGTCGGCGGATGCGGCGGCCTTTTGCCTGATCGCGGCGGATCCCCTTGCCCGGCCCGGCGCCCTGAACCTTGCCGGTGGCCTGACGCGCGGCGGCGTGCCCGATCAGCCCGGCACCGCGCCGATTGCCGCGATCCGCGCGGTGCTGGGGCGGGCGGGTCTGTCCCCCGCAGATCTGACCCAGTCGGAAATCATGGAGGCCTATGCCGCCCAAGCCATCGCCTGTGTGGCCGGCGCCGGGCTGGACCCGGCCACGGTCAATCCCGGCGGCGGGGCACTGTCACGCGGCCATCCCATCGGCGCCTCGGGCGCGATCCTCGCGGTCCGGCTGTTTCATGACCTGCCTGCCGGGGGATGGGGGCTGGCCGCCATCGCCTCGGCCGGGGGCATCGGGACGGCGGCCCTGTTGCGACGCCTCTAGGCGCGCGACATCAGCGCGGCGGGCCGTGCGGCGCCAATCGCCTGCGTGACGAACCCGGCCAGCACCACCTTGATCAGATCGCCGGGCAGGTAGGCCATGGCCAGATAGCTGGCTTCGGTCAGCGATTTGTCCAGCATGATCGCCATGCCCGGAATGCCAAAGGCATAGAGCACCCCGATGCCGCCGATCACCGCACCACACATCGCGGCCCAAAGGGGCGCCAGCGTCGTCCGCTCGACCACCAGCCCGGCGACAAAGGCCGCCACCGGAAAGCCGATCAGGAACCCGACAGGGGGGGTGGCAAAGACACCCAATCCACCGCGCCCGCCAGAGAGGAGCGGCAGGCCAATGGCCACCAGCACCAGAAACAGCAAGACCGCAAGCGCCCCGCGCCGGGCGCCAAGCACGGTGCCGCACAGCATGACGCCCAGCGATTGCGCCGTGATCGGCACGCCGGCGGCAAGGTCGATCTTGGGCACAAGCCCCAGGGCCGCGATCAGCGCGGTGAAAAGGGCGATGTGGGTAAGGCTGCGTTCCATAGTTGTCTCCTGTTGACGCGGGTGATTTACCCCGCGCCGCCCCGGGCGCGCAAGGCCTCGGCCACCTGCTCGGCATCGTCCAGCGCCGCCAGCGCCGCCGGGGCCAGAACGCGCCAGCCCGCCCGGCGAGGCGACCGCGCCCGCCATGCGGCGGCGATCTGCGTCACGCGCTCGGACAAGACGGGGACAAAGCGGATCGCCAGCGCGATGGCCAGCGCCAGCCGCCTCGGCGGCAGCACCGGCGTAAGGGGCGCGGCCAGCCGCTCGATCACCGCGATCATGTCGGACAGGCGCGTGGTCATCGTCACCAGATTGGCCGCCGCCACCGCGATCACCAGCCGCAGGCCGATGGCAAGGCCCTCCAGCGCCGCCCCCGTCGCCAGATGCCAGACCGCGACCACCAGCAGAAACGGCCAGAGCGGGCGCAGCATCCGCCCCGCATGGGCGGCAAAGACCCGCCCTCCGCCCGCGATCAGGGTCAGCACCGGCAGACCGGCCAGCGCCAGCGCCCCCGGCGCCTGCAGCGCAAAGAGAAGGGCGGTGTAACCCGCCAGCGCCGCGAGCTTGACGCCTGCGGGCAGGCGATGCAGCGGCGTTTCAACCGGCGAGGTCAGTGTCAGCATCGACAGCCCCCCAGCGCGCCATCTGCGCTTGAAATTCCGGCAGCACCGCGCCGGGCGGACCGTCGCCCACCACGCGCCCCGCCTCGATCCAGATCACCCGGTCAGCCGCCTCAACCGCCGCCGGATCGTGCGAAATGGTGATCAGCCGCTGCGGCAGGGCCGCAAAGGCCCGCGCCAGCCGCGCCTGTGTCGGCAGGTCCAGCCCGGCAAAGGGCTCATCCAGCAGGATCGTCGCGGGCTGCATCATCAGCACGGAAATCAGGCACAGCCAGTGCCGCTGCCCTTGGCTCAGCGTCGAGACCGGTGCCGTGGCCCAATGGGCGCGCCCCTCTTGCGCCAGCCGCTGGCGGGCGGCGGCCAGCGCCTCGGCCTTGCCTTGGCCCAACTGGATCAGGCCAAAGGCCAGTTCTTCCTCGACCGTCGGAAAAAGGATCTGATGGTCGGGGTTCTGAAACAGGATGCCAAGGCGGCGCAGCAGAGCCTTGCGGTCCGTCGCCGGGTCGATCCCGTCGACCCTGACGCGCCCCGTATCCGGCGCTATCAATCCCGCCATCAGCCGCAACAGCGTGGACTTGCCCGAGCCATTGCGCCCCACAATGCCGATCCGCGCCTCGGTCAGATGCAGGGTCATTGCCTCCAGCACCACGCTCCCGCCAAGCCGGACCACCGCCGCATCAAGGCGAATGCCGGCATCGGGCGCGAGGGGCGGGGCAGGGCGGGACATGGGCAGGGGCCTTGGTCTGGGCAGGCAGAGAGAGTGACCTGCCTCATACCTGCCGCGCCCCATCCTGCCAAGCGCGCATGAAAAAGGCCGCCCGTTGCAGGGCGGCCCAACTCGTTACGAACCGGCTGAAAGGGATCAGCAAGCGGCGATGTAGCGGCGGCCGTTCGCATCGCGGTAGTAGCACTGGCCGGGGGGGTTGGCCGGCCCGCTCAGGGTCGAGGCCGCCACGCCGACCGCGGCGCC
>CALLZQ010000770.1 GCA_937858255.1 uncultured Tabrizicola sp. | reverse complement strand
TCGCCTTCAAGGCGGTGGTGGGCGCGATCTGGTTTCTGATCGCGTACGTCGTGCGCGTCTACGTCGCGCTGCTCATCGAGCCGTACGTCAACCCGGTGAAGCAGGTCCCGATGACGGCGGCGCTTGTCGGCTTCTCCACGCCGATCTTCGGGTGGGGCTTGCTGCTGATCATCCTGTTCTCGGGCATCCTGCAATGGACGCCGGTTTCGGGGCGCATCAGCCTGATGTATTTCTTCCCGCCGGTCACCGGCTTCATGCTGATCGACAGCCTTCTGTCGGGGCAGAAGGGGGCCTTCCTTTCGGCCGCAAGCCACCTGATCCTGCCCGCGGTCGTGCTGGCCACGATCCCGCTTGCGGTGATCGCGCGGCAGACGCGCTCGGCCATGCTCGAGGTGATGGGCGAGGATTATGTCCGCACCGCCCGCGCCAAGGGCCTGCCACCCGCGCGCATCGTGGGCGTGCATGCGCTGCGCAATGCGATGATTCCGGTCATCACCACGATCGGCCTTCAGATCGGCGTGCTGATGGCGGGCGCGATCCTGACCGAGACGATCTTTTCCTGGCCGGGCATCGGCAAGTGGATGATCGATTCCATCTCGCGGCGCGACTATCCGGTGGTGCAATCGGGCCTGCTGCTGATCGCCGGGCTGGTGATGATGGTCAACCTGATCGTCGACCTGACCTATGGCCTCATCAATCCGAGGATCCGCCACAAATGACCGATACCACCGTCAAACTCAGCGATGCCGCGATCCGGCGCCGGATGCTGGCCGATTTCTGGTTCTACTTCCGCCAGAACAAGGGCGCCGTGGCCGGGCTTGTGGTCTTTGCGCTTCTGGTGCTGGTGGCGATCTTCGCCCCCCTTCTGGCCCCGCACGATCCCACCCAGCAATACCGCGACGCCCTTCTGGCCCCCCCGATCTGGCAAGAGGGCGGCAAGCCCTGCTTTCTTCTGGGCACCGACGCGGTGGGGCGCGACATGCTTTCGCGGCTGATCTACGGCGCGCAATATTCGCTGTTCATCGGCATCGTCGTGGTGTCGATCGCGCTGACCGGCGGCATCATCATCGGCCTGCTGGCGGGCTTTTTCGGTGGCTGGGTAGATACCGTCATCATGCGTGTGATGGATGTGGTCCTGGCCTTTCCCTCGCTGCTGCTGGCGCTGGTGCTGGTGGCGATCCTTGGACCCGGCCTGACCAATGCGATGATCGCCATCGCCATCGTCTACCAGCCGCATTTCGCGCGCCTGACCCGCGCCGCCGTGATGGGCGAGAAGGCGCGCGAATACGTCACCGCCGCACGCGTGGCCGGGGCGGGCAACCTGCGGCTGATGTTTCGCACGATCCTGCCCAACTGCCTTGCACCGCTGATCGTGCAGGCGACGCTGTCATTTTCCTCGGCGGTGCTCGACTCGGCCGCGCTCGGCTTTCTGGGCATGGGCGCGCAGCCACCCGCATCCGAATGGGGCACCATGCTGGCCGAAGCGCGCGAATTCATCCTGCGCGCCTGGTGGGTGGTGACCTTCCCCGGCCTTGCCATCCTGACCTCGGTGCTGGCGATCAACCTCATGGGGGACGGGCTGCGCGACGCGCTCGACCCGAAGCTGAAGCGGAGCTGACATGGCGCTTCTGACCATCAAGAACCTGACGGTGCAATTCGCCACCGCCACCGGCCCCTTCACCGCCGTGGACGGGATCGACGTTTCGGTCGACCGCGAAGAGGTGCTGGCCATCGTGGGCGAATCCGGCTCGGGCAAATCGGTGTCGATGCTGGCGGTGATGGGGCTTTTGCCCGACACCGCCACCGTGACCGCCGACGAGATGACCTTCGACGGCCGGAACCTTCTGGCGATGACGCCCGCAGAGCGCCGCCGCCTGATCGGACGCGAGATCACCATGATCTTCCA
>CALLZQ010000769.1 GCA_937858255.1 uncultured Tabrizicola sp. | reverse complement strand
TGCACCTCTATATTCTGGTGCTGGAGATGTTCCTGTGGGAGCATCCGATGGGCCTCCGTGCCTTTGGCCTGACGGCAGATTTCGCGCGCCAGACCAAGGCTTTGGCCGCCAATCAGGGGCTCTATAACGGCTTTCTGGCCGCTGGCCTGAGCGCCGGTCTGGCGATGGGCGAGGCGGGGTTGGCCTTCAAACTGTTTTTCCTCTCTTGCGTCTTTGTCGCGGGCCTCTTCGGGGCGATGACGGCGGCGCGCAAGATCCTGTTCATCCAGTCCGTTCCTGCCGCGCTGGCGCTGCTGGCACTCTGGGCCGGGGTCTGAGGGCAAGATGGAACTCTTTGAGCAACCCGCTGACAATGCGCATGAATTCACCGTCTCGGAACTGTCGGGGGCGGTCAAACGGGTGATCGAGGGCGAATTCGGCCTTGTCCGGGTGCGGGGTGAGGTGGGGCGGGTTTCGCGCCCGTCTTCGGGCCATCTCTACTTCGACCTCAAGGACGACCGCTCGGTGATCGCGGCGGTGTCGTGGAAGGGGCAGGTTGCCCGCATGCAGGTCCGCCCCGAAGAGGGGATGGAGGTTGTGGCGACCGGCCGGATGACCACCTTTCCCGGCCAGTCGAAATATCAACTGATCGTCGAGGATGTGGCCCCCGCCGGGGCTGGCGCGCTGATGGCGATGCTGGAACGCCGCCGCGCGGCGCTTCAGGTCGAGGGGCTGTTCGATCCGGCGCGCAAGCGACCCTTGCCCTATCTGCCCGAGGTGATCGGGGTCGTCACCTCGCCCTCGGGTGCGGTGATCCGCGATATCCTGCACCGGCTGCGCGACCGCTTTCCCCGGCATGTTCTGATCTGGCCGGTGGCAGTGCAGGGACAGGATTGCGCCCCGCAGGTCGCCGCCGCGATCCGCGGTTTCAATGCGATTCCCGCAGACGGGCCGATCCCGCGCCCCGATGTGCTGATCGTGGCCCGGGGGGGCGGCTCGCTGGAGGATCTCTGGGGGTTTAACGAGGAAATCGTGGTCCGCGCGGCGGCTGACAGCCGGATTCCCCTGATTTCCGCCGTGGGGCATGAGACGGATACGACCCTGATCGACCATGCCGCCGACCGCCGCGCGCCGACGCCAACGGCGGCGGCCGAGATGGCGGTGCCGGTGCGGCTCGATCTCTTGGCGACGGTGGATGATTTTGGTGCGCGTCTGTCGCGCGGGTTGGCGCAGGGGCTGTCCCTGCGCGGGCAGCGGCTGCGCGATCTGGGCCGGGCCTTGCCGCGGGTCGAGGCCCTGCTGGCCGGGCCAGAGCAGCGGATGGATACGGCGGCGGGGCGGCTGGGGGCGGCATTGACGCTCGCCGTCAGTCGCAAGCGTGGCACCTTTGAGCGCAGCGCGGGCCGGCTGTCGCCGCAGGCATTGCGCTCGCTGATGGCGGGCCGGGCCGAGGCGCTGGGCCGGCGGACCGAGGCGGTCGAGGCGCGGATGGCACGGCGGCTGGACCGGGCGCGATCGGGGTTTGACAACTGGTCCTCGCGCCTCGCCCCGGCGCTGGCGCGGCTGCTCTCAGGGGCGGCGCGCGATCTGGCGCGGGATCGTCAGCGGCTGGTGGGGCTGTCGGCGCGGCTCGACAGCCTCGCCCAGCAGCGCCTGACCGATGCCAGCGCGCGGCTGGAGGCGCTGGACCGGATGCGCCAGACGCTGATCCACGGACT
>CALLZQ010000768.1 GCA_937858255.1 uncultured Tabrizicola sp. | reverse complement strand
CGCCGGGAATGCCCTCCAGCACCATGATCTCGCAGGGGCCGGTGGTGGTCAGCGCCGGGAAGAAGAAATATTCCCCCACCCCCGGGATCAGGTTGAACTCGACTGCCGAATGCGGTTCGCGCGGCACCATGCCGGTCACATAGGTCAGCGCCAGTGCCCGCATCGGCTTGTCATAAGCCGATTTCTGCGCGTCGCGGGTGAACATCGCCCCGACCTCGCCCTTGCCGCTGGCGACGATCACCAGATCATCCTCGCGCGCATAGCTCTCGATCTCGGGGATGCCAGCATCCTTGATCACCAACTGGCCGCCGAGTTTCTGGAACTCGGCCAGCCATCGCGGCATCTTGACCCGCTGATCCACCGCATAGCCGTTGCGGTCCAGCCGGCCAACCCAGTCGATCAGCTTGCTGCCCGAGCCATCGGGATTGGGCACGATGAAATTGATCCCCTCGACCGGGGGGCACTCGCCAGACCAGAAATCGAGGCCCAGTTCGGCCTCATTCTGGACCGCGTTGGAAAACATGCATTGGGACGACAGGACGCGGCCCTTTTCGATCTCTTCTGCCGTGCGGCTCTGCACGACCCGGACGCGATGCCCGGCCCTGAGCAAGCCGATGGCCAGCATCAGGCCCGATTGACCGCCGCCGATAATGGTGAATTTACGCATGGGATACTCCGCTGTTGGGTGCCTCTGACGGGCGTTGATCAGGACATGAGCTTGGGGATGGCGGGGGCGGCCTGTTCCGGCCCCATGGCGGTGTAACCGCCGTCAACCCGGATATCGGTGCCGGTGATGAACGATGCCTCATCCGAACACAGGAACAGCACCGCCGAGGCGACCTCTTCGGGGTTGCCGACCCGGCCCAAAAGGTGAAAGGGCGCGGCCACGGCATCGGTCTTGGCCCGGTCGCCGCCAGTCAACTGATCCATGATGTTCGACCAGGTCCAGCCGGGGCTAACCGCATTGACGCGAATACCAAAGGGCGCCAGATCCATCGCCTGATTGCGCGTCAGTTGCAGGATCGCGGCCTTGGACACCGGATAGACCCAGCGACCGGTCTGCGCCACACGCGACGAGATCGAACCGAAATTGACGATGGCACCGCGCGTGGCCTTCAGATCCGCCAGCGCCGCCTCCATCAGCATGACAGATCCGACAATGTTGATGTCCAGCGCCTCAAGCCATTCGGCGCGACTGGTCTCTGCCCCCTTGTCCAGATAGGAGCAGGCGACATTCACCAGAAAATCGATCCGCCCAAATTTTTCGCGGGTAAAACCCACAAGCCCGGCGATGTCGCTGTCAGAGCGCAGATCGCAGCGGCGGAACGCCCCCCCCTCTTGGACCAAAGCCGCCGGCGGATCGGCGATATCGGCCACCACCACCCGCACCCCCACCTCGGTCAATGCCGCCACCACGGCCTGTCCGATCTTGGTCACGCCACCCGGTACAATGGCAACCTTTCCTTGCAAGCCCCGCATCTCTCCCCCTATCTTTGAAGTTTGAAACAGATTTCGGCGGCGCGCGTCATTCCGCTATCCGGCGGACGATGCGACTATCCGAAAAACGAAAAAAAGGCTGTGCGGCGATACAGAACCACCGGTTCATGTTAGGATCGGCAGGAATTGCACGACATTCGGGGTGGATATGCAGGGGGCTTCCACATCTTTGCAGGCGATGACACCGCTGGCGCGGCATGCCCTGTTTGCCTCGGACGATCTGGATGAGGCACGGGACAAGGTAGCGCGGGTGTTTTGCCCGCACCGGCTGGAAACCATCGGTCGCGGCGCACGGATCGCGGCGCGGCACCATCATCTGGCCGGTGAGAGGCTGAGCCTGAACTACATCGAATATGGCGCCAAGACCCTGATCGCGCCGGGGCAGTTGCACAGCTTTTACCTTGTGCAGATTCCGCTGCGCGGCGGCGCTGCCATTTCCAATGGACTTTCGCGCTATGCCTCGCATCCCGGGCGGGCCGCCGTTCTTAACCCGCATCGCGAGACCACGATGATCTGGGAAGAGGGCACGGCGCAGATCCTCGTCCAGATCGACCGCAAGGCCATGATGTCATTTCTGGGGGCACAGCTTGCGCGGGTCGCTGAGCGGCCAGTCAGCTTTGACGGGCCTATGGATACCAGCCGGGGGGCTGGCGCGGCCTTTTGCGGGATGGTCAGATATCTGGTGGACGAGGCGGACCGGGGGCGCCCGGTCATCGGTGCGGGGCTGATGGCGCGACAGGTGGAATCGGCGCTGATCGCCGGGCTGCTTGACGCCTGTGCCCATGATTATGCCGCAGAGTTCGGCCATAGCCGCAGCCCGCCACAAACCCGGCACATGCGTCTGGCCGAAGGCTTTATCGAAGCCAATCTGTCAGAACCCCTGACTGTCGAACAGATTGCCGAGGCCGCCGGCCTGTCGGTACGGGCGCTGCAACTGGCCTTTCGTACCCATCGGGATACCACGCCATTGGGCTTTTGGCGGGATTTGCGGCTGCTGAGGGCGCATCAGTCCCTGCTGGCCGAAGAGGGCAGCGTCACAGAGGTCGCGCTGAAATGGGGTTTCAGCCATTTTGGCCGGTTTTCGGTTCTCTATCGCCAGAAATTCGGCCATTCACCGCGCGATACATTGCGCTCGGCACAGGATCAGGAGTAGCGGCCCGCCTTATTCACCCGCCTAATCACCCGCCTTGTCAGGTCCGCGGCGATGGGTAGCGGCAACGCGGGCAATCTCTTCATAGATGCCCGACAACAGGTTCAGCGTCCGCGTTGCCTCGGCCAGCCGCCCGGCAAATCCCGGCAGATTGCCGATCGCAGCCATCAAGAGCCGCCGGCGCAGCACACCATAAGCATCGGTGACACGGCGGCCCTCGGCAGTCACTTCGTAGGTCACGCCAGAGCGACCAGATCCCTTGCGTTCGACCAGGCCCGCGCCGATCAGCTTGCGCAGGGAATACTGGATATTCGGCACATCATCGCGATTGGTCAGCCGTGCCAGATCCTTGATCGACTTGGGCCGGTCATTCATGCGGATGATATGCAACATGGCATTTTCCGGCCCCGTCGCCGCCAGATCACAGACAGATGCCAGACATTCCGATTGCCATCGCCCGAATCCCTCAAAGGTGCGCATCAGCGCGAATTCCAGTTCGGTCGTCTCGACCTCGGCATCGCTCTGGGCCAGATGCCAGTGATAATCGAGACCGGGGCCCTGCGCATCTTCATGATCTGGTTTGCTTTTTTTTACCATGACCCGCCGCCTTTCTGCGGGCAGAGCATGCGTGTTCAACCCCGTTGACGCAATATGAATTTACGATAGATTTTCAAACATAAAATAAATCGTAACCTCCATCAAACAGGGATGAGAACCATGACAGAGAACCGGATGCTCTCCGGCGGCTTCAAGCTGGGCACCTTTTCGACAAATTGTTCCTCGGGGATGACCCCCACACAGGCGAAAGAGCGCTGGGTCAATTCATGGGACAACAACCTGACGCTGGCCAAGATGCTGGATGCGGCCGGGATCGACTTCATGCTGCCGATTGCCCGCTGGATCGGCTATGGCGGTGCCACCGATTTCCATGGCGGCGTGCTGGAGACGATGACCTGGGCCGCGGGTCTCTTGGCCTCGACCGAGCGGCTGACGGTCTTTGCCACCATCCACACCACCGCCAACCACCCCGTCGTCATTGCCAAGCAGATCGCCACCATCGACCAGATCGGCCATGGCCGCGCCGGGCTGAATATCGTCGCCGGCTGGAACAAGCCGGAATATGAGGCGCTGGGTCTGGCGCTGCCGGACGACCATGAAACCCGCTATGGCTATGCGCAGGAATGGTACGACCTGATCCGAAAGATCTGGGCCAGCGAAAAGCATTTCGACTGGGACAAGACCTATTTCAAGGGCATTCGCGGGCTCAAGGGCGATCCGGCCCCGGTGCGGGGGTCTGTGCCGATCCTCAACGCCGCAGGCAGCCCGCAGGGCCGCGAATTTGCCACCGATAACGCCGATTTCCTGTTCACCCCGGCGATTGATCTGGGGCGTTCGCGCGAAGAGATCGCCGCGCTGCGGGCGCAGGCCACGGCCAAGGGGCGCAATGTCGGCGTCCTGACCTTCAGTCATGTCGTCTGCCGCCCGACCGAGAAAGAGGCGCGCG
>CALLZQ010000767.1 GCA_937858255.1 uncultured Tabrizicola sp. | reverse complement strand
GTCAACCCCGGCATGGGCATAGCCAAGCACGCGCGCCCGCGGTTTTACACCCGAGGGGGCGCCCCTTGAAAATACCAGCGCCGCCGCGCCGTCATTGATGCCGCTGGCATTGCCGGCCGTCACGGTGCCATCTTTCTTGAACACCGGCTTCAACCCGGCCAGCGCCTCAAGCGTCGTGGCCTTGGGATGTTCATCGGTGTCAAAGCTGACCACGCCCTTGCGGGTCTTCAATTCTATCGGCGCGATCTGATCGGCAAAGCGGCCCTCGGCAATCGCCTTGGCGGCGCGCTTTTGGCTCTCGAGGGCAAAGGCATCTTGCGCCGCGCGGCTGATGTCATGCTCGGCCGCGACGTTTTCGGCGGTCACCCCCATATGCCCGGTGCCGAAGGGGCAGGTCAGCGCGCCGGTCATCATGTCCAGCGCCTTGGTATCGCCCATCTTCTGGCCGAACCGCGCGGTTTGCAGAATAAAGGGAGAGCGGCTCATGCATTCCGCACCACCAGCGACCGCCATATCGCAATCGCCCAGCATCAGGCTTTGCACCGCCGAAACGATGGCCTGCGCGCCCGACCCGCACAGGCGGTTCACGTTCATGGCAGGCGTGCCCTCGGGAATGCCGGCATCCATCGCGCCAACACGCGACAAATACATGTCGCGCGGCTCGGTATTGATCACATGGCCCATCACCACATGGCCGATTTGAGCCCCTTCGACCCCGGCGCGGGAAAGCGCTGCCCGGATCGCATGGGCTGCCGAGTCGATAGGCGCGGTGCCGGCCAACGAGCCGCCAAACGTGCCGATAGCGGTACGCGCACCTGAAAGAATGTAAATGTCGGTCATCTGTCCCTCCTGAAACCACCCTGAGTGTAGCGGTGCGGTGACGGCTTGGGGAGATGACGCTGCGTCCCCAGACAGTAGGTCGCAGGGGGCGGGTCAGGCGCCTTCCGGCAAAAGCGGGACACGGCCGGCCGGGGTCAGGTGAAACACCCTGTCCCCCTCGATGACAATCGCGCTCAGCGGCACGCCATAGGCGGCGGAACTGTCGATATTGACCCGGTTTCCATAATGGGTTGGCCGGTCAATCGCGGTGTGGCCATGTACGACAAGGCCGCCGAAATCGCCGGCATGATCCAGAAACGGCGCCCGGATCCAGACAAGATCATCTTCATGCTGCTCTTCCAGCGCCACGCCGGGCCGAATTCCGGCATGGACAAAAATCGTCTCGCCAATCCGGTGCGAGGTCGGCAACCCTTCGAGAAAGGATCGGTGCGATGGCGGAACCAGCGCCACGGCATCGGCATGAACCGGCGCAATCGGGCGGTCCCCGGCGGCGCGCACCCCGTAAGAGGTCAAGGTCTCTGCCCCGCCGATGCGCGGATGCAACCAGCCCAGGCCAGAACGCAGGCCCGGTTCTGCCTCATCCGGGTCGCGCATGAAGCGGCAGAACATCCGGTCATGATTGCCCATCAGTACTACCCAATCCTTGCCACCGGCGATCCCGGCGGCGAGATAGTCGATGACGCCCCGGCTGTCCGGCCCCCGGTCGACCAGATCACCGACATGAACCACCGGCGCCGCGCCATACCGGGCCATATCCGCCTCGATCAGCGCATGAACCCCCTGCAACAGCCCGAGATGTCCATGAATATCGCCAATGGCATAGGCATGCATCGGAAAGCTCCCTCTGTACGGCGGGACGGGCTGGCCAAGGTCACAGCCCGGCCCGAGGGATAATCGTGAATGGGCGCGGGGGCAAGCTGACCAGCCCGCCCCCGCGAAATCGTGACACTGACGGCATCAGCCGTCGCCAGCCTCAGGCGCCGACAAAATGCAACGGCTTGACCTGCTGGAACATGCCGGTCGCCTCCAGCGTCTCGACCACCTTGGGGTCGATCGCCTGATCAAGGTACAGCAGCGCAATTGCATCCTGACCCACGCCGGAGCGGCCAAGGGTAAAGTTGGCGATGTTCACGCCATTCTTGCCCATGGTCATGCCCAGAAGGCCGATGATGCCCGGCACGTCCTCGTTGGTGGTGTAGAGCATATGCTCACCCACTTCGGCGTCGATATTGATGCCCTTGATCTGGATGAAACGCGGCTTGCCATCCGAGAAGCAGGTGCCCGCGACCGAACGCTCGCGCTTGTCCGTCACCATCGTCACCTTGATATAGGCATCAAAGGCGCCGGTTTTATCCTGACGGGTGGTCGAGATCTGAATGCCCTTGTCCTTGGCCACCACAGGCGCGGAAACAAGGTTCACATCCGGGTTCTGCGCCTTGAGAACGCCCGCGATTACCGACTGGTTCAGCGCCGCGATGTTCATATCGGCCACGCGGCCATCGTAGAGGATGTTGATGGCCTTGATCGGCTCATCGGTCATCTGGCCGATGAAAGCGCCCAGATGGCTGGCCAGTTTCACCCACGGCCCCATGACGGCGGCCTCTTCGGCGCTGACATTCGGCATGTTCAGCGCATTCTGCACCGCACCGGTCAGCAGGTAGTCCGACATCTGTTCGGCCACTTGCAGCGCGACGTTTTCCTGCGCTTCATTGGTCGAGGCGCCGAGGTGCGGCGTCACGACAACGTTCGGATGGCCGAAAAGGACGTTCTCGGTGGCCGGTTCCACCTCGAACACATCCAGCGCGGCGCCAGCGACATGGCCTGCATCCAGCGCGTCTTTCAGCGCGGCCTCGTCAATCAGGCCACCACGGGCGCAGTTGATGATCCGCACACCCTTTTTGGTCTTGGCGAGGTTTTCGCGCGACAGGATGTTGCGGGTCTTTTCCGTCAGCGGCACATGCAGGGTGATGAAATCGGCGCGCGCCAAGAGTTCATCCAGCTCAACCTTGGTCACGCCCAGTTGCTTGGCGCGCTCTTCCGAGAGGAAGGGGTCAAAGGCCACAACCTTCATCTTCAGGCCGACGGCGCGATCGCAAACGATGCCGCCGATATTGCCGGCACCGATGACGCCAAGGGTCTTGTTGAAGACCTCGACGCCCATGAATTTCGACTTTTCCCACTTGCCGGCATGGGTCGAGGTGCTGGCCTCGGGCAGTTGGCGGGCGACGGCGAACATCATCGCAATCGCATGTTCGGCGGTGGTGATCGAGTTGCCGAAGGGCGTGTTCATCACGATCACGCCTTTTTTGGAGGCGGCCGGAATATCGACGTTATCGACGCCAATACCCGCGCGGCCCACAACCTTCAGGTTGGTGGCATTGGCAAGCAGTTTGTCCGTCACCTTGGTCGCCGAGCGAATGGCAAGGCCATCATACTGGCCGATGATTTCAGCCAGCTTTTCTTTGTCTTTGCCGAGTTTCGGCATGTAATCGACCTCGACCCCACGGTCGCGGAAGATCTGGACGGCAGTTTCGGAAAGTTCGTCGGAAACGAGAACGCGGGGGGCCATGCGAGGGCTCCTGTATCTTTGGGTTGCAGGGATGGGGCGGCCGGTGGCCCCGCCGGGCTGGTCTCCGGCCGCGGCCGCGCGGGGGGCGATCTCCGCCTCAGACGCCCATTGCAGCCACGGCATCCGCGCCGCCCCAAATCCGCAACCCCGGCGGCGCATCGCGATAGGCGCCGATATCCAGCGCCACGCCCTCTTTCTCCAGCCGCTTGGCGACGGCCTTGGCAAAGGCCGCACCGTCGGTGATGCGCGGATCGGTAAATTTCAGGCAGACGCTGGTGGTCGAAGCCGTGGCCGGATCTTCGGCAAGGTTGGCAATCCAGTCATGCGCGGCCACGAAATCGTGGATCACTTGCGCGTTGGCTTCGGCGCGGGCGATCAGCGCCGGCTGGCCGCCAATGGCCTTGGCCCATTTCAGGGTCACAAGGTAATCTTCCACGGCCAGCATCGACGGGGTGTTGATGGTTTCGCCGACAAAGATACCTTCGGAAATCTTGCCCTTCGAGGTCAGGCGGAACACTTTGGGCAGCGGCCAAGCCGGGGTATAGGTTTCCAGCCGTTCCACCGCGCGGGGCGACAGGATCAGCATGCCATGCGCGCCTTCGCCACCCAGCACCTTTTGCCAGGAGAAGGTCACGACATCCAGCTTGTCCCACGGCAGGTCCATGGCAAAAGCGGCCGAGGTCGCGTCGCAGATGGTCAGGCCCTGACGGTCGGCCGGGATGGCATTGCCGTTCGGGACGCGGACGCCCGAGGTGGTGCCGTTCCAGGTAAAGACAACGTCGGCGTTGAAATCGACGGTGGTCAGGTCAACGATCTGGCCATACGGGGCCTTCTTGACGGTCGCATCCAGCTTGAGCTGTTTGACCACATCTGTGACCCAGCCTTCGCCAAAACTTTCCCAAGCCAGCATTTCCACCGGGCGGGCGCCCAGCATCGTCCACATCGCCATCTCGACAGCGCCGGTGTCGGAACCGGGAACGATGCCGATGCGGTAATCGGCGGGCACGCCGAGAATTTCACGGGTCAGGTCAATCGCCTCTTTCAGCTTGGCCTTGCCGACAGCGGCACGGTGCGAGCGGCCCAAGGGCGCATCAGCAAGCATATCAAGGGAGTAACCGGGGATCTTGGCGCAGGGGCCAGAAGAAAAGCGCGGGTTTGCCGGGCGCTGTGCCGGGGCGGTCATTGCCATGTCTGGTATCCTTCCAGATATATGCCCTTCGTTGGGGAAGGGTGTCCCGCCGCTGTGATTATCGGGGCGCCTGATCTGGCACAAGCGGGAAAATGCGGCTAAAGCGTCGCATCACCCTGCGAAAACGACGCGCCTGTTCACGATCGGAAACCTGATGTTTGTCGCCACGCTTTTGACCAATCCTGACACCCCGGTTCTGGACCGTGTGGCCGTTGAATCGCTGCGCAATGCCTGGGGGGGCGGTGACGCGACCTGGCTGAACCCCGGCGTGGCCGCCGAATTCCCGCTGGAGGCGATGCCCGGCAATCTATGGGAGGTTTGGGAAGGTCTTCAGGCCATGCAGATCGACCTTGCGGTACAACCGGCTGCGGGCCGCAAGAAGCGGATGCTGATTGCCGATATGGATTCAACGATGATCCAGCAGGAATGCATTGACGAACTGGCAGACGAGGCCGGCGTTGGCGCCTATGTCGCCGAGATCACCAAGCGCGCGATGAATGGCGAGTTGGATTTTGAGGAGGCACTGCGCGAGCGGGTGGGCCTGCTCAAGGGGCTGCCGGTCTCGGTGATTGACGATGTGATCCGCAACCGGATCACGCTGATGCCCGGCGGCAAGGTCTTGCTGGCCACGATGCGCGCCAACGGGGCTTATACCGCGCTGGTCTCGGGCGGCTTCACCTCTTTCACCTCGCGCATCGCCGAGGTTCTGGGCTTTGACGAAAACCGCGCCAATACCCTGCTGGTTCATGGTGAGACCTTGGCCGGAGAGGTGGCCATGCCCATCCTTGGCAAGCAGGCGAAACTGGATGCCCTGAACGAGATCTCGGCGCGTCTGGGCATCACGCCGGCAGCAGCGGTCGCCGTCGGCGATGGCGCCAATGATCTGGCGATGCTGAACCATGCCGGGATGGGGGTCGCCCTTCATGCAAAACCCTCGGTGCAGGCGCAATGCTCGGTTCGGGTCAACCATGGGGATCTGACCGCATTGCTTTATTTGCAGGGATATTCGGTTGAGGCGTTTGCCCGGTGATCATCCGCAGGGCAGAACCGCGAGACGCCGATCAGATGGCAGCGATCCTGAACCGGATCATCGCCATCGGCGGCACTACCGCCCATGAAACCCCGATGTCAGGCGCAGACGTGCGCCGGCATTTCATCGACGGACCCGATTGCCTGACGGCGGTCGTGGCCCAGCTTGAAGAGACAGTGATCGGCTGGCAAGCAATCGGATGGTGGCGGGGAGAGGCACATATCGGCTCTTTCGTGGACCCTGAAAGCCATGCCAGAGGCACGGGTACGGCCATGTTCGAAAATACGCTCAGCCTGGCGCGCGAGGCGGGGCTGACCGAGATTCACGCGAGCATCCGCGCCGATAACGTGCCGGGGCTGGCCTATTACGCGCGGATCGGCTTTACAGATCACAGCAGCGACCCGGGTTTCGCACTCAAGGACGGAACGGTGGTCGGGCGCATCAACCGAGTTTTTCACCCCTGAATCCCTGCCATGTTCGAAGTTGCTACCGATCTCGCCCTTCTCCTGATCCTCGCGGGTTTTCTGGCCGGGCTTGTCGATGCCATTGCCGGCGGCGGAGGCCTGATCACCGTGCCGGCCTTGCTGTTGGCGGGGGCCAGCCCGGTCGAAGCCCTGGCAACCAACAAGCTGCAAGGCACTTTCGGCGCGGCGACAGCCACGCTGTCCTATGCCAGGGCAGGGCAGGTCAATCTGCGTCAGCAGGCCGGGATGGCCGTGATCAGCGGGCTGGCCGGCGGGCTTGGGGCGATTTTCGCCCATCTGATTCCGGCCGAGGCGCTGCGCCTGATCATGCCGGTGATCTTGGTCGCGGTGGCCCTGTTCTTTGCCCTCAAGCCCGGCCTCAGCGATCAGGACCGTGTCCAGCGCCTGCGCCCGGCCATCTTTAGCCTGACCGCCGTGCCGCTTATCGCCGCCTATGACGGGTTTTTCGGGCCGGGGACGGGCAGCTTCTTCATGTTGGGGTTCGTGATGCTGGCGGGTTATGGCGTTCTTAAAGCCACGGCCCATACCAAGCTGCTGAATTTTGCCTCAAATCTTGGTGCGCTGGGGGTTTTCGCCTCGGCAGGCGGGATCTGGTGGGCGATGGGCGGCGCCATGGCGCTTGCACAGATCGCCGGGGCGCATCTGGGGGCGCGTCTGGCGATGCGCATTGGGGCGCGTCTGATCAAGCCGCTGCTTGTGGTGACCTCCAGCGCGATGGCGGCGCGTCTGCTGTGGCAGGTCTGGGGCTGAGCAGATCTCTATGCGGCCATAGGGGGCTGCGGGCCTTCCACCAGGACAGTTTGGAAAGAAGACGGGCCCCTATCAGGCCCCGTTCAGGTCCGGCTTGCCCCAGTCTGCCGATTGCATTTCGCGCAGGCGACTGGCTGTACGCTCAAATTCAAAGGCGCCGGTGCCTTCGAGATAGAGGCGTTCCGGCTCATCCGCGGCAGAGCAGATCAGGCGCACCCTTTCCTCATATAGCGCGTCGATCAGGGTCACGAAACGTTTGGCTTCATTGTAATTCGATGCGGAAAGCCGCGGAATGTCTTCGAGGATCAGCACCCGGACCGCCCCGGCGATGGCCAGAAAATCACCGGGACCGAGCGGGCGGGCGCAAAGCTCCCAAAAGCTGGCGCGGGCCACGCCATTGGCGAACCGGGGCAATTCGATCTCACGTCCATTCACCGGCAGCCGCAGCGTCTCGCCCTTGGCGCCGCCGGTCAGATCGTCCCAGATCGCGCCAATCTCACCGCGCACCTGTCCGGCTGGGTGGAAATAGACCTTGGCCCCCTGCAACCGGTGCTGACGATAATCATTCGGGCTTTCCAGCTCGACCACCTCCAGCCGGGCACGCAGCATGTCGATAAAGGGCAGGAAGAGTTGCCGGTTCAGCCCGTTCAGATACAGATCCTCGGGCACCCGGTTCGAGGTGGTGACGACGACCACCCCGGCGGCAAACAGCCGCTCGAACAGCCGCCCGACAATCATCGCATCGGTGATATCGGTGATCTGCATCTCATCAAAGGCCAAAAGCCGGGTGTCGCGGATCACTCCATCGGCGACCGGCACGATGGGATCCTCGACCCCCTTTTGGCGCGCGACGTGTATCGCCTTGTGAATCTCTTGCATGAAGGCATGGAAATGCACGCGGCGTTTTTGCGTGATGGCGGTTGCCTCGGTGAACAGATCCATCAGCATGGATTTGCCGCGCCCCACGCCCCCCCAAAGATAGAGGCCACGGGGGGGCTGAACCGGCTTGGCAAACAGGCCGGCAAACAGGCCGGTGCGGCGCCCCTGTGTCGCCTCAAGCCAGTCGCGCAGGCCCTCAAGCGCCGGCAGCACGGCATGTTGGGCCGGGTCGGGGCGCAGGCTGCCCGCGGCCACGCGCGATTCGTAGATTTCTGTCAGAGTCTGGCGCATGCTTTCGTATACCGTGGTATGCGCAGCCGCATCAACCTGTCAGAGGGATCGGGCCAGCCTGTCAGAGCGGCTGCCAGTGAACCCCGGCTGCGGCAATCGTGACCCCGCCCCATTCCACAGCGACCGGATTGTAATTGAACCAGAATCGATGCGTGGCGCTGTCACGCCGCCGCACCCCTTCGGGCAGGGCGGTGGATTCCAGCCCGGCGCGGTCCAGTGCGTCACGCAGCAGCAGGTCAAGTGTCGCATCGTCAGGCCAGCCGGCCAGATAATGCAGCCCGCCAGCCGCGATCAGCGCGGGCCAGCCGTCCTGCGTGCTTTGCAGCACCGTTGCGCTGGTTTCCAGCTTTTCGCGCCAGTGAAGGAATTGGCCCCCGCCGAGCAGCGGCACCGGCACATCGGGCGGCAGGCTTTCGACCCGCGCCACGATGGCCCGAAGGCCGGGAAGGTTGGGGGGCAGCGGCAGCGGCGTTGCGAAATCGGCGGTTGTGGGATTGGGGGGCGGGGCGGGCACGCCGTGGG
>CALLZQ010000766.1 GCA_937858255.1 uncultured Tabrizicola sp. | reverse complement strand
GGCGAAAGAGGCGGCGCGCACCCCTTCGAGATTGCCGCCAAAGGGCGCGAGATGCAGGTAAAGGTCAAGGATCTGACCCTTGGTCAGCCGCCGCTCCAGCGCCCAGGCCACGCGCATCTGCCGGAACTTGCCACCGAATTTGCCGGTGCCGCTGTCTTCCAGCAGGCGCGCGACCTGCATCGTCAGCGTCGATCCGCCCGAGATCACCCGGCCGTTCGTCACCGCCTGTCTGACCGCGCGGGCCATGGCGCGCAGATCGACCCCGCGATGCTGCCAGAACCGCTTGTCCTCATAGGCGATCAGCAGGCGCAGATAATCCGCGTCCACCTCGGCGCCGCTGACGGCCATGCGCCAACGCCCATCCGACACGGTATAGGCCCGCAAGAGAATGCCGTCGCGGTCCTTGACCTCGACCGAAGTTTCAAGGGCCAGCGGTGGCAGCACCGTCGCATCCACCCAATCGGACCAGCGGTCATGACCTAGCCCCGCCAGCCAGAGGCTGAGGGCCAGGGCCAGAACCGGGCTGGCGCGGTGCAGGTTCATTCCGCGATGGTCACGCGGCCGGTTTCGCCCCGGGCGCGGTACATCGGGCGGTACATATCCTCGACCGAGGCGGCAGGGTGGTGGAATTCCCCGGGCGAGACGGCGCGCACGATGTAACCAAGGCGGAAGCTGCTGTTGTCCTGCCGGTCGAGCGCCGTCAGGAACCGGTCTTGCCGGAACTCGCTGTGGCTGACCTCGGATTCCAAGCCCAGCCAGTCGAGATTGGCCAGCGATCCGCCGGTGATGAGGTTCGGGTTGTCGATCTCGAACCCGGCGGGCAGGGGGTCCGAGACCATCAGCCGCGCCTCACCCTTGTCAAAGGGTGTCACCTCCAGCACCGTCACCAGCCGGTCGCCCACCCGCAGATCCGCCAGTGCCGCCGGTTCACCGTCCAGCGTATAATAGCTGCGGTTGATCGCATAGCCATTGCCGCCCGCCGGTTCGGCCCCGGTGGGCACGCCAAAGGTGGTCAGGGTCAGTTGCGTGTCAGTGCCGGTATTCTCTACCGTGATCGGGGCCGAGGCACTGTCCAGCACCCGGACCAGCGACCCCGTTGCCGGGGCGCCGTCGATCAGGATGCCGTCATCCGCTGGCCGGTCGATCAGCGCATTGGTCGCCATCAGCGCCCAGGTCGCCTCTTGGGTCGAAAGGCCATCGACCTGCTGCCCGGCGATCCGGTCGGTCAGGGCCTGTCGATCCACCGCCTGTGTGCCGGATTCGACGGCCAGTGTCAGCAGCGCCGCCGCATCGCGCTAATGCGTGCCGTAATCGATGCGCCAGACCTGGCCCGCCTCGGGCTGCATCAGATTGTCGATCCGCTGCGCGGCAAGGCGGAACATCGCATCGGCGCGCGGCTGGTCGCCATAGCTGGCCAGTGCCGCACCCAGTTGCGCCTGGGCAAGGGCCGTACGGAAATCGCCACCTTTCACATCGGCGAAATAGCGCAGATCGCCGATGGCCGCCGCGCCCTCTCGCGCCAGAACCATCAGGGCATAGGCCAGCGCCTCGCCCCCGCCATTGGCCGAGGCATCGAAATCGGGCGCGTAATTGACCTGATTGCGCAGGTTGTCCAGCGCCTGACGGAAGGCGGTATCCGGCACGGCATATCCCTGCGCCCGGGCCCGCGACAGGAAGTCGGTGACATAGGCATCCAGCCACAGATCGCCATTCCCCGGACCCCAGAGCCCAAAGCCACCCTCGGCGCCCTGATTGGTCAGGATCTCGGCCACCGCCTGTTCGATCCGGGTCTGGATATTGTCGGCGCCGGGCAGATCCATCACCCGCGCCACCTCATCAAAATATAGCAGCGGCAAGGCTTTGGAGGTCATTTGTTCGGTGCAGCCATAGGGATAGCCGTTCAGCGCCGCCAACAGTCCCGGTGCGTTCATCCGCGCCAATGGGCCGATGGCGATGGTCGCATGGGCGCTGCCGGGGACCAGCCCGGCAAAGGCATCCGGGCCAAAGGTCAGCGTCTGACCCTTGGCCAGGGTCAGGCGGCTGGTCCGGGCCACTTCCGGGTCATTCGCCTCCACCGGCAGCATCAGGGTCTTTTTCAGCACCTTGCCATCCGGTGTGGTCAGCGCGACCTCGATACTGTGCAGCCCGGCCTGATCAGCCGTGACGGGTACCGCAAAGACCGCCTTGGCCTTGTCGCCAAGGTCAAAGCCCGAGGGGACTTGCCCCACGGTCACGCCCTTGCCGGCCACATCCAGCCCCATCCGACCCGAAAGGCCGGTGGCATGGACGATTTCAAGCAGCAGCCGGCTGGCATCCCCCGGCGCCATGAACCGCGGCAGGCTGGCAGTCACCACCACCGGATCGCGGACAAGGACATCGGCATTGGCCGCGCCCACACCCGTCTTAGACCAGACGACCGCCATCACCTTGACCGATCCGTTAAAGGACGGCAGATCAAAGGATACACGCGCATAGCCATCGGCACCCACCTCAACCGGGCCGGTGAAATAGGCGACCAGTTCCTCTGTCGGCGGAGGCGCTTGCAGCCGCGCCTGCGCCCCGGCATCGCCGCCCGAGCGGACCTGCCCTTCGGCCCCGTTCATGCCGTCAATCAGCCGGCCGTAAACGTCGCGGATGCCAACCCCCAGCTTGCGCTGGCCAAAGTAGTGCCCGGCAGGATCGGGCGGGGTAAAGGCGGTCAGGTTCACGATCCCCTGATCCACCGCCGCAATCGTGGCATAGACCGTCTCGCCCGGCGGGGCGCCCTCGACCTTGACGGCGATGTCCAGCGGGCCGCGCGGCGCGGCCTCGGCCGCCACCTCGACACTGGCGGTCAGCTTGCGCTTGCCGGGGTAAATGGCAGCATGGGCCAGACCCAGCGCGCGGCTGGGGTTGCGCCCGGCCGCCACATCCATTGGCCGCAAAACCGAGGCGGTGACATAAACGCCGGCGCCCCAGTCGTCGGTTACGGGAAGCTGGATCAGATTTTCGCCCTCGGCAACCTCGACCGCCTGCATGGTGATCAGGCGGTTGGACAACACCGAGACCAGTGCCGTTCCGGCGGCGCGCGGCACGATCCGCAGCGTCGCGGTATCGCCGGGTTTGTAAGCCTCGGCATCCAGCGACAGTTCCAGCGTATCGGGCGTACTGGTCACATCGGCGGGGGCATACCAGCCGGCATAAAAGGTGGTCGAACTCGCAGCATAGGTGCCATCTGACCGCTCTACCCGCAACTCATACTCGCCCCAGGTGACCGGCGCCGCAATCTCGACCGGGCTGCCCTGCAACTGCACCTCACCCTCGGCGGCGATTGAACGGGTCGTCACCGGCTCCCAGTTCCAGTTGCCATAGGATTGATACCATTGATAATCCGTCTCGATGCGGCTCAGTACCCATTTCACCGGCATCGCCGCAGGCTGCGCGCCATCGCCCACGGCCTGCAATGCGAACCGGGCCTCGGTTCCTTCGGCCACCACATCCTCGAACAACGGCTTGATGCCGATCATCGGGGCCGATGGGGTCAAAAGCCGGGTCACTTGCCGTTCGACCGGGCGGCCAGAGCCCTCAGCGACGCGCAGGGTGAACCGGGCCTCGAGCGGGCGCAGCGGATCTTCGACCTCGGGCAGCAGCGGCGAGATGACCGCCTTGCCCTCGCTATCCGTCACATCGCCGCCAAATCCTTCGAGCCGGGCCTCAAACGGTTCATCGTGCAGGCCAAAGACATAGCCGGGATAACCCGCCAACTCTTTGGCGGCGCGCAGCAGTACTTCGCCCTCAATGGCGAGATCGGCCCCCGGTGCGCCAAAGAGATAGCGCGCCTCGACCATCAGCGAAGGCGTGTCGCCAAGGCGAAGTGCCCCTTCGGCCAGCGTCAGATCAAAATCGATCCGCTCGGGCAGGAAATCCTCGACCAGAAAGGTGCGCGAGGTCAGCGGCGCCGCCGTGCTGTCGGCCAGAATCTCCAGCCGCCAGACACCGCGCGGCGCGCTGCCGGCGATCGGAAGTTGAAATACATGGCCGCCGGCCCCGGCATCCTCGACCAGCGCCCGGGAATATTCGACGCCGTCGGGGCGTTTCAGCACGGCGGTCAAAGGCAGGCCCGGCACGGCCTCGGCCCGGCTGTCGCGGGCAAGGGCCGTGGCATAGACGGGTTCCCCCGCGCGATAGGCGCCGCGATCCGTGGTCAGAAACACATCCACAGGAGGTGCGGGTTCGCGCCCCTCGACCCCCCGGTCAGAGAGATCAAATTCAGGATCGGTCAGCGACAGGAAGGCGACATCCGCCTCGCCATCGCGGGCGACGATCAGAGACGGCGCCTGAGCCCCGCTGCCCCGCGTCAGCCCGGCATCGAACCGGGCATATCCCATCTCGTCGGTGGTGGTTGTCCCCAGCACCTCATTGGCGGTGGACAGCAGTTGCACCTCGACCCCGGTCTTTGCCGAGGCATCGCCCAGGCCACGAACAAAGACATGTAGCCCGTCCACGCCGGAAAGGCTGGTCAACCCAAGGTCCGAGACGACAAACCATTGCCAGCCGGGGCCGATTTCATAGGGATCTTCGCCCGGCACGGCGGCCTTCAGCGCATAGACCCCCGCCGGCTGGCCCCGCAGCGCCTCTGCCATCGGCAGGCGGGTGGTCACATCCTTGTTCACCTCGACAGGCACAGTCGCGCTGCCGGTCCAGACTTTGGCCCCGACCTCACCGGCGAAGTTGCCTTCCTGCCAGTCGGCCATCGGTGCCGAGAAATAGCCATTCTGAAACGCCCGCAGCAGGTTGCGGTCGCTGACCCGGTAAAGCGTCAGATCCAGTTTCGCGGTATTGACGGTGACGACGGGGATCGAGGCCTGATCGCCTTTGGGCAGCACATAGCTGCGGCCCGGAAAGCGCACCACTGCCGCCCGGTCACGCACATAGGCCGAGATTTGCACGGATTTGGCCAGTGTCTGGCCATCTGCGGCGGGCAGGCCCTCGCGGAAGGTCACGCTATAGCGCGACCCATGCGTCAGCCCCTCGACACAAAGATTGCGCCAGCCGTCAGAGGTGACGGTCAGCCCGGGCTCGGGCAGTTGCACATAGCTTTCATAATCTACCCCCGATTTGACCAGATCCTCGGAAAAGGTGGCGCAAATGCGCGGGCGGGCACTATCGGCCTGCACCTGATCCTCGACGATGCGGAAACCGTATTTGGCAATCGCATCGTCCAGCAAGGCGCCGGTATCGTCACGCGGTTGCAGGGACTGGGCCAGACGCAGCGCCTGTACGGCATTGCGCCCGCGATCTGTGGCGATCAGAGCCTGGCTCATCGTCACCAGGATATTGTGCCGCTCTGCCGCGCCTTGGCTGCGCAGATAGGCATTGATCGCGGCATAGACCGCGCGATTGAAATGCCCGCGCGCATTCGAGCGGTCCTGCCCCGCCGCCAGGACCAGCAACCTTGCATATTCGGCCCAATCCGCGGACTGGTCCGACAGGTTCGTTGCCGCGCCCATGAAGCGCATCGCCTCTACCGCCGCGCCCGATCGCTCGGCTTTGGCAGAGGCGGTTCGGTGATCGTCCGCAGAAAAGCCATTCGAACTATGTGCGTTCCCCAGCCCCTCGGCCATTTCGCGGGCATCGTTGATTTCATAATCATAGAAGAAATCGAGGTCTTTGCGCGCAACACGCGCGCGGGCCTCGGCGCCGGGATCGGCCTTGATCACATAGCCCGAAACCGCATTCGGAAAGGGTGAGGCCGCGCCCGGGGCCTGTTTCGGAAAGCAACTGTTGTTGCGGGTGTTGAAGGTAAAGGCCGTGCAGCGGCTGTTGGTCAGGCAGGCGCGTTGGCAAGCCTCAAGCGTGGTGTCGAAAAGTTGCGCAACATCGCCCCGGGGCAGATCGAGGCCGGGCCGGATTTTGAGGCGGGGCGGCGGAATGAGGGGCGTCTCCTGCGCGGCCAGTGACAGGGCCGAGGCCGCCATAACCACAGCAGCCAGCATCCAAGCGCGCATCGCAAATCCTCCGCGTTTCAATGGCGGCATGGTGGCATGGCGGGCAAGAGTCGCGCAAGGCACCGCCGGGTCAGGAATCCCTTTGTCATGTTAAGCCTCGATTCATTTTGTTTCCCCTATGTTCCTGCAATGGCCCGGAAATCGACGGGCATGGGGAAGGCGGCGGATGGATCTGACCGAAAAGATAGCGAAAGAGCGGCGCGCCAGACTGGCTGCGGAACGTCTGCTAGAGCATAAGCAGCGAGAGCTGTTTGCCGCGAATGAAAAGCTGGCCCTGCATGCGCGCTCGCTGTCTGATCAGGTGGTGGAACAGCGCACGGCAGCCCATTCGGCCCGGTCCGAGGCCGAGGCGCTGAAGGGGCAGAATGCGCGTTTCGTGACAGAACTCGAACATGCCCATACCACTGCCGTCATGGCCGAGCGGCGGTTGTGGGATTCGATCAATACCGTCCGCGACGGCTTTGCGGTGTTTGATGGCCAGTTGAAGCTGGCCATTGCCAATCGCGCCTATCTGTCATTTTTCGAAGGGCAGAGCGTTGGCATCGGCATGCCCTATGCAGAAATCCTCAATGTCTGCGCCGAAAACGGCTTGGTGCGGTTGGGAGAGGAGGCGCCCGGCGACTGGGTGGCGCGCATGCTGACCCGGTGGGAGGCAGACCCGATCGAGCCAGAGGTGATCCAGTTCGCCAATGGCAATTATGTGCGCCTCGTCGACAGGCGCGCCCGGGATGGCGACATGGTGACCCTCGCCGTCGATATTACCGAGCAGATGCGGATCTGGGCCGCGCTTGAGGCGATCCCGGATGGATTCGTTCTTTTTGACAGGGAGGACAGGCTTTTGACCTGCAACCAGCGCTATCGCGAACTTTACCCGGAAAGTGCCCCGGCGATGGTGCCCGGGCGGACCTTCGAATCGATCCTCAAATACGGTCTGGCGAACGGGCAATATGCCGATGCCGTCGGGCGCGAGGAGGAATGGCTGGCAGAACGCATGCGCCAGCATCGTGACCCCAAGCTGATGCTCGAGCAGCGACTCGGCGACGGGCGCTGGCTGCGTGTTCTGGAACAGCCGACGCCTGACGGAGGCAGGGTGGGTCTGCGGGTCGATATCACCGGGCTGAAACAGCAGCAATCCGATCTCGAGGCCGCGCGCCTGCAGGCCGAGGCGGCAAATCGCGCGAAATCGGCGTTTCTTGCCAATATGAGCCATGAGATCCGCACCCCGATGAATGGGGTGGTCGGCATGGCGGAACTGCTGTGCGACACCAGCCTGACCGAAGAGCAGCGGCTGTTCGCCGAAACCATCAAATCCTCGGGCGAGGCGCTTCTGGTCATCATCAACGATATCCTCGATTACTCGAAGATCGAGGCCGAGCGGCTGACGCTGCACCCGGAACCCTTTGATCTGGAGCGGATGATCCATGAGATCACCATGCTCTTGCAGCCCCGCGCCCGCGCCAAAGGGATTGATCTGCTGATCGATTACGACATGTTCCTGCCGACCCGCTTTATCGGCGATCCTGGCCGGGTCCGGCAGATCCTGACCAATCTTCTGGGCAATGCCGTCAAGTTCACCGACCGTGGTCATGTGCTGGCGCGGGTGGTGGGCCTTGATGATGAAGAGGGCCGCCAGCAACTGCATGTGACGGTCGAAGATACCGGCATTGGCATCGCTGCCGATCATCTCGATCATATCTTTGGCGAGTTCAATCAGGTCGAAAGCCAGCAGAATCGCAAGTTTGAGGGGACGGGCCTTGGCCTCGCGATCACCCGCCGGCTGATCGAGCGGATGGGCGGCGCGGTCTGGGTCGACAGCGAGCTTGGAAAAGGATCATGCTTTGGATTCCGCGTGGCCCTGCCGGTGGCCGAAGATTCCTTGCCGGCGCGGTTGCCGATTGCGGTGCGGCATGCGCTGGTTGTGGATGATCAGTTCATCAATCGCACGATTCTTGAACGCCAGTTGACCCCGCATGACATCAAGGTGACGCTGTGCCGGTCAGGTGCTGACGCGCTGGAGGCCTTGGCCAGGGATGACAGTTTCGATGTGATCCTGACCGACCACGAAATGCCGGAAATGGATGGGGTCGCCTTTGTTCAGGCGGTGCGCGCCGCCCGTAAATCGCTGCCGATCCTCATGCTGTCCTCAAACCCCGTCGCCGCGCGGCAAAAGGGGGCGGAACTGGAACTGGCCGCGATCCTGCAAAAGCCGGTGCTGCGGGCCGATCTATACCGGCATCTACAGGCGCTTTCCGCCCCGGTCCCGTCTGCCTTGCCGGTGCCGCCGCCGGCACAAACCAATCTGCGCAAGATGAAAATCCTTGCCGCCGAGGACAACCGCACCAACCAGCTCGTGTTTGCCAAGATGGTGCGCTCTTGCGATATCGAACTGGTATTCGCCGATAACGGGCGCGAGGCGGTCGAAAAATACCGCGAGTTTCGCCCCGATCTGATCTTCATGGATATTTCGATGCCCGAAATGGATGGCCGAGAGGCGACTCAGGCGATCCGGGCGATCGAGGCCGGACGCAGCCATATTCCGATCGTGGCGCTGACCGCGC
>CALLZQ010000765.1 GCA_937858255.1 uncultured Tabrizicola sp. | reverse complement strand
GGGGGGGGGGGGCCGTTTTGCGTAAGGGGGGTGGCTGTGGGGGGAAGGGTGCCCCAGATCGAGCAATTCCGCCCCTACCAGCGGCACATGATCATAGGCGAGGCCATGTTCCTCGGCCGCCCGCCGATGCGTGGCCATGACCCAATCCGTCACCGGGTCGACATCCAGCCGTGGCAGATCAAGGAAGGCAACACCGGCGCCGGCGGCGGCAATCTCCGCCAAGAGCGGATCGAGATGGCTGCGATACCCCGCCTCAGTGCCAAAGTTGCGAATGCCGGTTGTGGCGACTTCCAGCACAACCAAATCCGGGCGGTAAATCGACAGGATTTCGGCAATGATGAACTTCAACTGGTGGATAAAGGCGCCGCCGATGGCCACCCGCTCCAGCGCCACCCCCGGCGGCCAATCGGGCCGCAGCCGTGCCATCTCGACATAACCGGGATTGGCTGCTGTCACACTGAAGCCAACGACCAGGACAGACAGGGAAGAGCTAGACACGACAAGAGAATCCGATCGAAAAGGCAGCAGCAGGTCACCGGCCAAGGATGAATGGGACTGCCCCAAAGGCACAAGGAGAATTGCACCAGCCCCTCATGGAATACAACCGCCGCACGTAACGGCGCCGCCGAAAACGGGACCGTGACCGCGTTCACGGGACGGCCTCTTCAAGAGGGTCGCGCCCCTCGCCGCAATGTAAGAAAGTTGGTGCCCCCAGAGGGGCTCGAACCCCCGACCCCCTGATTACAAATCAGGTGCTCTACCAGCTGAGCTATAGAGGCCCTGCCCCTCAGATAGCGCCGGTGGGCGCGGGGTGCAAGGGCCTCACTGTGCGCCCCCTAGCGACTGGTGCGGGCGAGGATCGCCACGGCCCCCAGCCCGACGGCCATCACCAGAAGGGCGGCAGGCGCGGCCTCGGACAGCCGCTCAAGGCTTGCGAGTTCAAAAACCCGGGTCGAGAGGGTGTTGTAATTGAATGGGCGCAGCAGCAGCGTCGCTGGCAATTCCTTGACGCAATCGACAAAGACGATCAGCAGCGCGGTCAGCACGCTGGCCCGCATCAACGGCAGATGCACCGCGCGCAGCGCCCCCCCGGCGCTGCGGCCCAGCGAGCGCGCCGCCATCGGCAACGAGGGGGAGATCCGGCCATAGGCGGAATCGACCGCCCCCTGCGCCACCCCAAAAAACCGCACCGCATAGGCCAGGACCAGCGCCGTGGCCGTTCCGGTCAGCACGAGGCCCGGATCCCATCCGGTCAGCGCCAGCACCGTATCGGCCTGCCAATGGTCGATCCGCGCCAAGGGGATCAGAATCCCGACCGCCAGCACCGCTCCCGGTGCCGCATAGCCCAGCGTGGTCAGCGGCAGAACCAGACGCGCGTGCCTATGGCCCGCCATCCGCACCCCGTAGACCAAAAACACCGCCGCCCCGACCGTCAGCAGCGCCGCCGCCCCCCCCGTCACCAGCGTATTGACCAAGGCCCGGCCCAGATCGGGCGAAATCCAGGCCTCGGGCCGTTTGAGGCTGTGGCCCAGCATCACTGCCACCGGCAGGACGAACCCCACTGCCACCGGCAGCGCACAGGCGGCAAAGGCCAGCCAGCCGGCGACCGGCGCCATCGGCTGCGGCTCAACCGGGCGGGCGGCACGGCTGAGGCGGTAAAAGCGGGCGTTGCGGCGGCCCACCCGCTCGACCATCACCAGCGCAAAGATCACCACCAGCACGACGCAGGCAATCTGTGCCGCCCCGCCGGCATTATTGCCGTTCAGCCAGGTCGAAAAGATACCCGTCGTCAGGGTCTGCACGTTGAAATAGCTGACTGTGCCGTAATCGGCGACCGTCTCCATCAGCGCGAGCGCCACCCCGGCGGCAATCGCCGGGCGTGCCAGCGGCAGGCCGATACGGCGAAACAGGCCAAAGGGCCCGCAGCCAAGGGCCCGCGCCACCTCATAGGCGCAGCCCGATTGCTCGCGAAAGGCCGCCCGGGCCAAGAGATAGACATAGGGGTAGAGTGCCGCCGACAGGACGATCACCGCCATCGTGCGCGAGCGTACCTCGGGGAACCAGTAGTCCCGCGCGCTCTGCCAGCCCGTCAGCGCGCGCAGGCCCGATTGCACCGGCCCGGCATATTGCAGGAAATCGACCAAAGCATAGGCGCCGACATAGGCCGGGATCGCCATCGGAAACAGCAGCGCCACCGACAGCCATCCCCGGCCCGGAAAGCGGTACATGCTGACCAGCCAGGCCGCGCCGGTGCCCACCGCCGCCGTCAGCACGGCCACCCCCGCCATCA
>CALLZQ010000764.1 GCA_937858255.1 uncultured Tabrizicola sp. | reverse complement strand
GCGGCGTGCTGGAGCCGATGCAGGCCGGCCCGACGATCATCGAGGACAACTGCTTTATCGGTGCGCGCTCCGAGGTGGTCGAGGGCTGCATCGTCCGCGAAGGTTCGGTGCTGGGCATGGGTGTGTTCATCGGCAAATCGACCAAGATGGTCGACCGGGAAACCGGTGATGTGATGTATGGCGAAGTGCCCGCCGGTTCGGTCGTGGTTGCCGGCTCGATGCCGTCGAAGAACGGCATCAATCTCTATTGCGCGGTGATCGTGAAAAAGGTCGATGCGCAGACCCGCTCGAAAACCTCGATCAACGAATTGCTGCGCGACTGATCAGGCCGCATGGCGGGGGGGCGCCTCGTCCCCCTGCGCCCCGTGGCCGCTCCGCGCTGCCAAGCCGGCGATCAGCCGGCTTTCATGACGGCGCAAGACCGGGCGGGCAAGAGGCAGCGGCGGCGCGTCCGGCATCTCGGCCAGTGCCGGGAACAGCCGCAAAATCTCGGCTTGCTGATCCGGGTCATAGCCCTTGGCATTGGCGGCGGTGGGGCGATAGCTCTCACAGGGCAGGCCATTGGCCTCGATGATTTCGTGGTGATCGAACAGCAGGTGGTGGTACAGCACCAGCCCGCCCTCGCGGGCCAGATGGCCCAGCCCGGCCTCGGCCAGATGCAGGGCCGGGACCAGCGCCTCATCCAGCCCGCAACACAGCGCCAGACCGGCCGAGGCCACCAGCACGCGATGACGCTGCGACAGTGAGAGCGCGCCATGATCGCCCAAGACCCCGGCAGGCAGATGCCCCGGCGCGTCGGCGCCCCGGGCGCGGCGCAGGCTTTGCCCAACCCATCGCAGAGGCTGGGGGCCATGGTCGCGGGTCAGCACCAGATCGCCGGCGGTCAGCGACTCGATCCGGCGCGGTCCTTCGGGGGTGGCGATCCACGTGCCGGTACAGAAACAGGCCACGGTGGACAGAGTGACAAAGCCCACGTCCGAGGTGCCGGTCGAATTCTGCACTGTATAGGTAAACACCGATTCCATGATGGTTGCCGGGCCGGAAACCGTGATCGTGCCATCAAAATTCAGCATGATCGTCTCTCCCGAAGACAGCGTGACCGCCTGCCCTGCGGTGATGGCGATACCGTTGATGGCCGTGATCGTCAGGGTCGAGCCGTTTGCGGAATAGTCGTTGCTGCGCAGGTCAAATGTCGCCCTGCCATGCTTGCCTTTGACCAGCGAGTCGTCATTGGCGATCACCGCGACCTGCACCGAGTCGCCAACGATAATCAGATTGGAATCGACCAGCCGGTCGCCGCTGTCGGCGATGGCAAAGGTGATGGTGTTCTGCTGGCCCGCCACCACATCGGCCTTGAGCGTCAGCGTCACCGTAAACCCGTCCATCTGGGTATTGTAGGCCTGCGCCGGATCAAGGGTGCTGTTGTTGTCGATATACAGGTTCGAATTCGACGTGGTGTTGATATTGTCGATCGACACATCGCCGGTGCCGACGGTCAGGGTTGCCTGAACCCCGTTCACCCAGATCGCGACAATGTCGTTAAAGCCGGAATTGACATATTCCAGATACTCGTCCGAGGAAAACACGATCTGCATCGTCAGCACATTGCCGGTGGGGATGAAGGTCGCGTTCAGCACTGCCGCATCATAGGTCGGTGCCCCCGAAAGGGCGCTGAGATCCGAATTCCCTGCAGTGCCCCAAGCAGTTGACATCTCGGGGCCGGTGTTCGGATCGAGGCCGCCTGTCGCGAAATTGGTCGCGCTGCCGGTCGACAGGATCACCCCGGTCGCACTGGGCAGCACCCCGGGTGAGGTGGTAGTGCCGCCGGAATAGATGCCAGAGGCCGCCGCCGCGCCGGAATAGCTGGCCGAAATGATCTGAACCCCGGTGCCAAAGATGGCATCCGCCATCTGCATCGCCGTGGCGGCGGTATTGACTGTCAGTGCGATGGGCATCGCCGCTTCCTTGTTCTGCTCGGTTGTAGATACGGCAGCAAGCCAGCGGGTCTTAGCCCGCCGTTGGCGCTTCAAATACCGGGCGCGGGGTGGTACAGGGCGCCAAAGCGGGGTGGCGAGATGACAGAGAAACAGAAACGGCCACAGCAGGTCTATTCGCTGGTGGTCGAGGTCGGGCGCAAGGCGGGCGATGGCCTGCCAGACAAGGCGACCGGCGGGGCGCTCTTGTGCTATGCCTCGGGTGTGGATGAGGCTGAGGCGGTGCGTGAGACGGTGGCGATCCTGAAAGAGGCGGATCTGGCGGTGCTGGAGGTGCAGGGCCTTGGCACCTTGGATGAGCGGCGCGCGGCGGGCGAAGAGATTGGCGCCGAGGATGCCGAACTGATGCAGCGGGCACTCGACGAAAACTCTGTCGTCGTCGCCCAGATGACCCCCTTTTTCGATTGAGAGCAGCCATGATCGACGAAAATGACGCCCACCGTGAAAAGATGAAGGCGGTCAAGGCCGAGCATCAGGCAAAGATGGCGGAAAAGACCGTCAAGGAAAAAGGCCTGATCATCGTCCATACCGGCAATGGCAAGGGCAAGAGCAGCTCGGCCTTTGGCATGATCATGCGCTGTATCGCCCACAAGATGCCCTGCGGCGTGGTGCAGTTCATCAAGGGCAACTGGATCACCGGCGAAAAGGTGTTCCTGCGCAAGCATTTCGAACAGGAATGCCGCTTTGTCGTCTCGGGCGAGGGCTTCACCTGGGAAACGCAGGACCGCGAGCGTGACATCGCCGCCGCCCGCCATGGCTGGGAGATGGCCAAAGAGATGATCCGAGATCCGGCGATGCGGCTGGTGGTGCTGGACGAGATCAACATCGCCCTGCGCTATGACTATCTGCCGATTGCCGAGGTGGTCGCGTTCCTGACCACCGAAAAGCCCCCGATGACCCATGTGGTGCTGACGGGCCGCGATGCCAAGCCGGAACTGCTGGCGGCCGCCGATCTGGTGACCGAGATGACCGAGGTCAAGCACCCGTTCCGCGATCAGGGTGTGGTGGCGCAGCGTGGCGTCGAGTTTTGACGACTAGGCGGCGCCGTGGCGGGTGCGGCGGCCGATCAGGCTGACCAGTTGCTGCGCCTCATAGCGGTACAGCACCGGGCGCGGCGCGGCTTGCGCCGCCCCGTGGCTGAGGATCTGCAACCCGTCAGCGATCATCAGTTCCGGCAGGCCCAGATCCAGTGACACGCAATCCATCGCCGCGCGAAAGCCGTCGATCCGGGCAATCGAGCCGTCGGCCAGCGCCTCGGCATGGATCAGCACCTCTTCCTCGCCGAACATGTATTCGACCTCGGGGCCATTCATGGCCACCAGTTGATCGGCGCTGATCAGCACATCGCTGCGCTGGCCCAGGAAGGGCGCGCGCAGGATCACCGGGGCAAAGCTGCCGCGCCCGGGCAGGCGCAGGCGGGTGGCGCGCAGCACCGGTTGCAGGCCGTTGTCGGCGGTCAGCACCATATCGCCGGGCCGCAGGGCCCCGGCGGCGACGCGACCGCGCGCGGTTTCAATCGGGGTGCGCAGCCCGATCCATGGTGCGCGCTCGGGCGGGGCGGCGCCTTGGGTCACGCCGAACCACAGCAGGGCGGGGTGGCGGGAGCCGGCGCCGTCGGGCCGGCAGATATCAGCCAGATCGTCGGTGCCCAGCAGGATCGGGTTCACGCCACGGGCGGCAAAGACCTCATCGGTGCCCAGACGGGTGAATTGCAGATCCCAGCGATCGGCAAGCTGGTTCCAGCCATAGCTGATGCGGGCGGTGCCCTGATCGGTGGGCAGCGGGCCGGGCAGCACATGCCGCCGCACTTGACTGCCGCTGCGCTGCATCAGCACAAGGCCCATCTGCGCATCCAGAAAGATGGCGAATGTCCGGGCCTGCGCCCCTTCGGGTTGCCAGTCGAGCAGCACGGCGCTGTCCGCGACCGGCAGCGCGATCTCGCAGACAAACAGTGCCCGGCGCAGCGGCTGGGCGGGGGCCTGCATTTCTGTCAGATCGGAAAGGGCGATCCAGTCCTGCATTCTGCCCCTATGCGGCCCGCTGCGCGGCCAGCAGCAATTGCGTCTCATGCCCCTTGAGCAGTTTGCGGACTGCCGGCCCGTAGCCGCGGCCGGTCGTGGGGTCCAGTTCCGGGAAGATGGAGCGGATTTCTTCCAGAATTTCTTGCTCGAACATCCGGGTCGATTGCGGGCCGGGCAAAAAGCTCTCGGTCGTCAGGCCCGCCGAGGAGACCAGTTGATGTCTGTCGAACAGCAGGTGGACATAATCGACCGTCCCGCCCTCGCGCACCCGCACCGAATGGCCATTGACCAGATCCTTGGCCGCGACCAGCACCTCGGCATCGCCGAACAGCAGCTCGGCCAGACTGTCGCGCACCAGAACGCGGTGCTGGGGCGAGACCAGCAGGCGCCGATGCGGGCCAAAGGTGCCCTCGCGAATTTCGATGGGGGCGAGGGCGCCGGTAGCCGCCACCTCGCGGTGCCCGATCCAGCGCACGGGCTGGGCGCCCTCATCTTTGGTGATCACCAGATCGCCCGGTTCCAGCGCTTCGACCGGGCGCTCACCCTCGGGCGTCAGGATCATGGTGCCGGCGACGAAACAGGGGACCGAGTTGATGGTGACGATGCCGACATCGTTGCGCCCGTTGCCGCCGCCGATGGCCGCCGTGTAGGTAAAGGTGGTCGTCTCAACCGTGCCATCGCCGATAACGGTCAGCGTGCCATCGGCGTTCAGCCGCACCTGCTGACCCGAGGGCAGGGTGATGGTCTGGCCCGCGACAACCGCCTGCCCGTTGATATGGGTGATCACCAGCGAGGTGCCGCCGGGGCGCACGTCATTGGCCAGCACATCCACGGTCTTTTCACCGTTCGGATTGACGGTCACGCTGTCATCCAGCGCCACCAATTGCGTCTGCACCGAATTGCCCGCGATCAGCACCGCCGAGTCATATTGCGCATCCGACGTATCGGCGATGCCAAGGCGGATCGAGTTCACCTGCCCGGGGTTCACCTCCATCGTCAGGGTCAAGGTGACGGTAAAGCCGTCCATCTCGGTGTTATAGGCATCGTTCAGGTTGGAATTGACGAGGTTTGCCTGCGTCGCCTGATTGATGTTGTTGACCGAGGTCCGGCCGTTGCCGACGGTGATCGGCACATGGGTGCCGTTGACCCAGACCCCCACCACGTCGTTGAACTGCGAGTTGACGTATTCGGGATATTCTTCCGAGGCAAAAACGAACTGGATCGTCATCACATCGCCGGTGGGGATGAAATCGACATCCATCCAGACCGCGTCATAGGTGCGGGTGCCGGCGATGGCATTGAACTGGCTGTTGTTGTCGATGCCATAGGTGTTGGTCGAGGTGCCGCTGGCGCGGTTTGGATCGCCCCATGACTGGGTAAAGTTCCGCACATCGCCGGTGGAAAAGATCACCCCGGTATTCGAGGGCGCGACCCCGGCGGCCAGATTGCCGTTCGTATAGATCGCTGAGGAGGTGGAGGGGCCGGTATAGCTGGCGCCGACGACGGTCACGCCCTCGCCAAAGATCTCATTCGCCATGGCTATCGCCGAGGCGTTCGTGTTGTAGCCAAGCTCTGCGCCGGTTGCCAAACCGTCTGCCTCCTTGCATGGAGACAGGGCATGCCGCCTCGCCCGGGCGATGCCCGGACCTGCGTCTTGTCGTTTCGGGTTCGTTGACCCTGCTCTTGCCCTGCCTCAGGACTTATCCTTTCGGCAGGATGTATCAGACTTTCGACACATTGAATACAACTTTTGGCCATGATTGCCGGGGTTTGCGAGGTTCTGGCCGGCGGGGCGTAGCGTCTTTGCAACAGGGCGGGTGCGTTGCGGCCCGGCGCCGGGGCGGCCCCCAAAGAAGGAGGGCGCCATGCCCCAGCCCGTCGATCCCGTTCAGTTGACCGCCGATCTGATCCGCTGCCCCTCGGTCTCGCCGGCAGAGGGCGGGGCGCTGGGGGTGCTGGAGGCGCTGCTCTCGGGCGCTGGTTTCACCTGCACGCGGGTGGACCGCAATGGTATCGCCAATCTCTTTGCCCGCTGGGGCGCGTGGGGGGCGAACCGTAGTTTCGGCTTTAACGGCCATACCGATGTGGTGCCAGTGGGCGATCTGGCGGCCTGGACTCATGACCCCTTTGGCGCCGAGGTGATTGACGGCTGGATGTATGGGCGTGGCGCGACCGATATGAAATCGGGCGTGGCGGCCTTTGCGGCGGCAGCGGTGGATTTCGTGCGTGAGACGCCGCCCGATGGCGCGGTCATTCTGGCGATCACCGGTGATGAAGAGGGCGATGCGCAGGACGGCACGGTCGCGCTCCTAGACTGGATGGTCGAGAATGGCGAGCGGATGACCCATTGCCTTGTGGGCGAGCCGACCAGCCCCAATGTGATGGGCGAGATGATGAAGATCGGGCGGCGCGGCAGCATGACCTGCTGGTTCACCGCCCATGGGGTGCAGGGCCACTCGGCCTATCCGCATCGGGCCAAGAACCCAATGTCGGCGCTGGTCCGGCTGCTGGCGCGGCTGGAAGATCAGC
>CALLZQ010000763.1 GCA_937858255.1 uncultured Tabrizicola sp. | reverse complement strand
GAGGAAACGGGCGAAATCCTCGGCGATACGGGCGGCGGGGGCGTCGGTTGCGGCCTCGATAGTCTCTGATAGCTGTGGCCCGTCCCCGGTTTGACGCAAGACCAGATGCCGCCGCTGTCCGGCAAGGGCCTGATTGATCACCCCTAACACAGATGCAGGCAGGGGCTGCCCGTCATTCAGCGCCGCATGGGCCG
Organism: uncultured Tabrizicola sp.; assembly: GCA_937858255.1. Lineage (GTDB taxonomy): Bacteria > Pseudomonadota > Alphaproteobacteria > Rhodobacterales > Rhodobacteraceae > Pseudotabrizicola. Next base: position 1,996 of record CALLZQ010000763.1, on the reverse strand, counting down.
TCCGCAGAACCGCCCGCAATTCCCGCAGTGCCGCCGCGGTCGCCTCATCCCCCTGCCCCGGCAGGCCCGCCGCCATGAGCCAGGCCTTCGTTGTCCCTGCCGCGGCAAGGAAATCAACCGGCCCCGTCGGAAATGAAGGCGTTGTGTTCAACAGGTCCAGCCAGAGCGAACCGGCCAGAAAGGGCATCCCGTCTCGAAAGTCTTCGCCCTGCACGGGCAGGGTCGGGTCATCGCTCTGCATGGGACCTCACGCGTTTGTCACCGGTAAAATAGCTTTTTACCGGTGACTAAACAACTGTAACCTTATAAATCATTTTTTACTGGTTACATTTCTGGAGATAGATATGCCCCTGCCCCGTCGCCATCTGCTTGGCCTTGCCATCACCCTGCCTGCGGCCCTTGCCGCAATGTCTGCGGCCAGCGCCGCCCCCGCCACCACCGGGCGCGTGACTGTCAACGGTATCGACATTTTTTACCGGGCCGCCGGGCCGGTCGATGCCCCGGTCGTGCTGTTGCTGCATGGCTTCCCCTCTTCCTCGCATATGTTCCGCGACCTGATCCCGCTCTTGTCCGAGCATTACCGGGTGATCGCGCCCGATTATCCCGGCTTTGGCTATTCCGCGACACCGGATGCGGCGCAGTTTCCCTATACCTTTGCCGCGCTGACCGATCTGGTCGATGGCTTTACGCAGGCCATGGGCATGGATCGCTATGCGCTTTACATGCAGGATTATGGCGGGCCGGTCGGCTTTCGCCTCGCCACCGCGCACCCGGAACGGGTCAGCGCGCTGATCGTTCAGAACGCCGTGGTCAATGTCGAGGGCTGGAACCCCGATATCGTGGCGCAACTCGCGCCGTTCTGGGCAGATCGCAATGCCGAGACGGAAAAGCCGCTGCGCACCATGCTGGCCCCCGAGACCACCGAATTCCAGTACCGCCAAGGCAGCAGCCGGGCGGACCGCCTGACCCCGGACGCCTGGCGCCATGACCAGATCGCGCTGGATGCCCCCGGCGGCACCGAGCGTCAACTGGCCTATTTCTACGACTATCAGACCAATGTGGGCGAATATCCCCGCTGGCAGGAATACCTCAGCACCGCCAAGCCGCCGCTCTTGGTGGTCTGGGGCCAGAACGACCCGTTCTTTACCACGGCCGGGGCTGACCTCTTTGGCAAGCTGGTCCCTGACGCCGAAACGCATCTGTTCGATGCCGGTCATTTCGCCCTGGAAACCCATGTCGATGAGATCGCGCCGCTGATCGTCGATTTTCTTGACCGCAAACTCTGAGGGGGACGCATGACCCGGACATTGATCATCACGTCTTCGCCGCGCGGCCAAGGCTCAAAAACCGCGGCTCTGGCCGAAACCTATATCGCCGCGCGCCGGATGGCCCACCCGGATGAGGTGTTTGACCGTCTCGATTTGGCGCATGAGGTTCTGCCCGAATTCGATGGCGACAAGGCGGCCGCCAAGATGAACATCATCACCGGCCAGTCACAGAACGGCGCCGAGCAAACCGCCTGGGACCAGATCGTTGCCATCGCAAACCGTTTTGCCGCGGCGGACCGCTACGTTTTCGCCGTGCCGATGTGGAACGGCGGCATTCCCTACCGGCTGAAGCAGTATATCGACCTGATCCATCAACCGGGACTTTTGTTCGGCCTTGATCCGGAAAAGGGCTACTTTGGCCTTTTGAAGGACAAGAGCGCGATCCTGATCCTGTCGTCGGGCGTCTATGCCCCCGACCGGCCCAGCCCGGCCTTTGGGGTCGACCACCACGGGGCCTACCTCAGCTTTTGGCTGGCGCAGGCAGGGGTTGCGGATGTGACGCCGGTGCGTTTTCAACCCTCGCTGCTGACAGCGGATCCGGCGGCCAATTACGCCGCTGCCGAGGCCGAGTTGAAACGCCTCGCCTTGTGATACGAAAAGAGGCGGGGGCATCACCGCCTCTTTTACCGTCTGGTTCTGCGGGTCACACCACGCGGTTGACCATCATC
>CALLZQ010000762.1 GCA_937858255.1 uncultured Tabrizicola sp. | reverse complement strand
GCGCCCAGCCGCAAATCCTCAACTTCGGCTTTGAAACTGCGCTCGGCCATCAGTGCCTCACTCTCGCCCGGCGGGCGATGGCAGGAGGTTTGGTCAGGAAACACACCATCATCTCAGATCTCATGCTTGCGAATATTGAGCAGCATCTTTTGCAGCGTCGCGGCAAAGGCGCGGCGTTCCTCTTCGGGGATGCCCCGGAACATCCGGGCCTGCGCCTCGACCATATGCGGCCAAAGCTCTTCGAACGTTGCCCGGCCGGCCTCGGTGATAAAAACCCGCACAGCGCGGCTGTCGGCCGGGTCCGGTTCTCGGCGGATCAACCCGTCGTTCTGCATCTGGTCCAGCGCGCGTGAGAGGGTGGACTGTTCGACCACGGTATAGACCGCCAGTTCCCGGATGAGCGGGCCATCGGCCACACTCAGCACCGCGAGGGTCCGGGCCTTGGGCGTCGTCAGGCCCATCTGGGCCATTTCCTCGCGAAAGCTGGCGTTGTAACGGCCCATGATCCGGTTCATGAGGTAGGGCGCGAAATTGGTCAGGCCGATTTCGCCAAGGCGCGGGTATCGGGGGCTGTCCTCACTCATGCGCCCAGCCTCTTTGCCGCGTTAAAGCCTGATCCGCCCCCCAAACCCGGCCCCGGATGGGTCGAGGCGCCGATATGGATCAGCCCGCGCACCAGACCCGTGCCATTGGTCGAATGGGCAAAGGGCCGCCAGATAAAGAACTGATCAATGCCGCAATGCCCGCCATAGGGATCGCCCCCGACAAGGGTCATGTTCATCCGCTCCAGATCCTTGGGCGAATAGGCGCGGCGGGCCAGTTTGATCTGGTCGAAATCCTTGATGTGCCGGGCAAGGATCGCCTCCAGCCGGTCGGCAAAGGCCTCTTTGACCTGATCCCAGTCCTGCCCCTCGATCGCCGTTGCGGCGTCGCCCTTGATGAGACGCGGCGCATCAGGGATTTGTAGCCAGAGCACCGCCTTGCCGGGCGGGCAGCGAGAGGGGTCGAGGCGATGCGGCTGACCCACGCAGATGGTCGGGGTTTCGGGCAAAAGACCCCGCTCGGCCTCATTGGCCGATTTCGACACCGCATCGATCCCGTCTGACAGATGGATCAGCGCTACGTCATCCAGCCCCGGCGTCAACCATTCAGGTACCCGGTCCAGCGCGTAATGCAGTTGGAAGTTGCCACGCCCGTGGCGGAACTGACGCAGGGCCTCGCGATCCTCGGGCAGGTTCACGCCGCGCAACAGCCGACCATAAAGCTGCCCCGGCGCGACTGATGCCAGCACCGATTTTGCTGAAATCTCTTCGCCGCTGGTCAGGCGCACCCCGGTCACGCGGCTGTCCTTGACGGTGATTTCCTCGACATCAGCGCCGGTACGGATTTGCCCGCCCTTTTCCGCGATCAACCCGGCAAAGGCCCGCACCGCCGCGCCCGAGCCGCCCTTGATCACCGGCGCCCCTGCCGCCTCAAGCGCAAAGGCAATGACCTTGCCCATCTGCGCGGAATAGGCGCTTTCCGGGGTCAGCCCGCAATGCAACACCCAGGGCGCCCAAAGCGCCTGCACCACCGGGCTTTGGTAGTTCGCCTCAAGCCAGCCGCGCGCGGGGGCCAGCGCCGTGCCCATCCACGCCGCCAGACCCCGCAAGCCACGCTTGCGGACCTGCCCCCAAAGCAGCCGCGCCGTGGGCCAAGACCAGAGCGAGCCCCCCAGCAGAGCAAAGAGAAACGGCGCGTCGGCCAGAATGCCGCCGACATCGGCCCTGTGCTGATCGCCATCGCCCGAGGCCAACGCGTTGAAGGCCGCGACATTGGCCGCCTGATCCGTGGTCAGAACAAGCGCGGATCCATCGGGCCGCAGCACGGCAGCGTCACCTCTTCGGTGCGCATGCAGCCGCCGGCCACCGCCTCACGCTCCAGCACCAGCACGCGGTCGCCCTTTATCGCCAGCATGGCGGCGGCAACCAGTCCGTTGATACCAGATCCGATGATGATGTGATCAAAGGCCATGATGCGCCACGCTTTCACAGGATGCAAGGAAAGGGGGCGCTGCCGGGCGCCCGCCTCAATGTTGGATGAAGCCTGTGTTTAGCCGCGCGGCACCAGCGCCAGCGCCCGGATGGGCGAACCGGTGCCGTTCTTGATCTTGAGCGGGGCGGCAATCAGGATCGCCCCTTTGGCCGGCAGGCGCGACAGGTTCGCCAGCGAGGCCAGACCATAGCAATTATGCTTGTGCAGCAGGTTATGCGCCGGGAACGGTGGCGTCATGCCACCGGCCTGACCGGCATCGGTGCCGATGCACTGGCTGCCCCAGCCGACGATGCCCTTGTCGATCAGATACTGAATCACCTCGGCCGTCGGTCCCGGGGTATGCGGCCCCGTCTCATCAGCATTCAGGAACAGCGCCTCATCATGGGCGCGGCTGTCCCAGTCCGAGCGCAGCACGACCCATTCACCGGCATTGATGGCGCCATGCTGGGCCTCCCATGCCTTGACGTGATCGATGGTCAGCAGAAAGTCCGGGGTCGCCGCGCATTCGGCGCTGACATCCAGCACATTGACCGGCGCAACCAGACGCTGCACCGGCAGGGTGTCGGTATA
>CALLZQ010000761.1 GCA_937858255.1 uncultured Tabrizicola sp. | reverse complement strand
GCTCGCGGCTCAGCCCGGCGCGGCGCGGGTCGGCCCCGGCCGGGGCAGTGGCCCCGGCCCTGATGGGCCCCGCGAGGCGGGACGAGCCGTTGCGCCTGGCTCAGGACGGCCCGGGTCAATAGCTGCGGATCAGCCCCACCAGCCGGCCCTGTACCTTGACCAGATGATCGGGGAACACCCGCGTCTCATAGGCCGGGTTCGCGGCCTCAAGCGCGATCATGCCGCCCTTGCGGCGAAAGCGTTTCAGCGTCGCCTCGCTGTCCTCGACCAGGGCCACGACAATATCGCCATTCTCTGCCGTGGTCTGTTCGCGGATCACCACGATATCGCCATCGTTGATCCCGGCCTCGATCATCGAGTCGCCCTTGACCTCAAGCGCGTAGTGGTTGCCACGCCCCGAGAGCATCGAGCCGGGAACCGCGACATGGTGCGAGACCTCTGAAATCGCCTCGATCGGCACGCCGGCGGCAATGCGGCCCATCACCGGCAGTTCCATCGCATGCCCCGCCTCGACCGGCAGGGCGCCACGCGGCGGGGCGGGGGGGGCTGCGGGTTTCGTCCCTTCGATCACCCGGGGGGCAAAACCGGTTTTCTCCATCGCTTCGGGCAGCTTGATGATTTCCAGCGCCCGGGCGCGATGCGCCAGCCGGCGGATGAAACCGCGTTCTTCCAGCGCGGTGATCAACCGGTGGATCCCCGATTTCGACCGCAGATCCAGCGCATCCTTCATCTCATCGAACGAGGGCGGAACCCCGTCCCGGTCCATCCGCTGCTTGATGAAATCCAAGAGCTCAAGCTGTTTGCGCGTCAGCATCCCCGGCACCCCATGCCATTGGCGTTGACGTAATGTTCTGCCCGCGTTCTCTTTTTGTGCCAAGAACAAAGCGAGAAGCTGACCCGCCCGTCAAATCGGCAGATAGCTGACCTCTTCACCCGCCGCACGCGCGATGTCGCCGACGGGCCGGATCAACAAGGCATCGGCTTCGGCCAGTACTGAGAGCAGCGAGCTGTCCTGCCGTTCAAAGGCGAGGATGCCCGGCAGACCCGGCCCCGCGATCAGCCGGGCTCGCATGTAATGCGCCCGGGGGCGCTTGCCCTGGACCGCCTGTGCCAGCACGGCACGGCGGGGGGCGGGGGACAGATCGTCCGGGGGCAGCCCCAACATCTTGCGGATCATTGGCAGGATGAAGAGATGGGCGCAAACGATGGAAGACACAGGGTTTCCCGGCAGACCCAGCATTGCCGCGCTGCCCATGCGCCCTGCCATCAGCGGCTTGCCGGGGCGCATCGCCAGTTTCCAGAACCGCCGCTGCAACCCCAGATCCATCGCCACCTTGCCGACCAGATCGTGATCGCCGACCGAGGCGCCGCCCGTCGTCACGATCAGATCGGCGCCCTCGGCCAGACCAAAGACCACCCGCAGCGATTCCTCGGTATCGCGCGCGATGGGCAACAGCCGGACCTCGGCGCCCTCGGCCTCGAACATCGCTTTCAGCGCGAATGAGTTGGAGGCGATGATCTGATCCGCGCGCGGGGTTTCGCCCGGCATCACAAGTTCATCTCCGGTCGCGATCAGCGCGACAACCGGGCGGCGTGTCACCGGTATTTCAGGGTGGTTCATCGCCGCCAGAAGCGCCAGGTCGGCAGGCCGCAGGCGGCGGGGCGAAAGCGTTGATCCGGCAGCGAAATCCTGCCCGGCGGGGCGCACATGGCTGGCGGCATCGGCCCCCGGCTTGACGGTGATCCGCTGCCCCTCGCGGATCACATCTTCCTGAATCACCACCCGGTTTGCCCCCTGCGGCAGGGGGGCACCGGTAAAGATGCGCAGCGCCTCGCCCTGGTTCAGCGTGCCGGCCCAGTGATGACCCGCCCCGGCCTCACCCACCACGGTAAAGCTGTCGCCCGCCACCGGGTCGCCAGACACTGCATAACCATCCATGGCCGAGGCATCGAAGGGCGGCTGATCGCGCCGGGCAAGCGCGGGTTCGGCCATGTAACGCCCTGCCGCACGGGCCAAGGGGACGTGTTCCACCGGCAGGGGGACCACCAGCGACAGGCAATTCTCCAGCGCCTCGGCGACCGAGATCATTCGCTGACCTCAAACCGGCCGGATTTGCCACCATCCTTGAGCATCAGGCGGATTCCTTCGATCCGCATGGATTTCTCGACTGCCTTGACCATGTCGTAGATCGTCAGACAGGCGACAGAGACGGCGGTCAGCGCCTCCATCTCGACCCCGGTCTGGCCGCCGGTCTTGACCGTGGCGCGCACCACGATGCCGGGCAGGGCAGGGTCCGGGGTCAGGTCAAGCGCGACCTTGGTGATCGGCAGCGGATGGCAGAGCGGTATCAGATCGGCGGTCTTTTTCGCCCCCATGATCCCGGCCAGACGCGCCACGCCCAGCACATCGCCCTTTTTGGCCTGACCCGAGGTGATCAGGGTCAGGGTTTCGGCGCTCATCACCACGGCGCCTTGGGCCACCGCCACACGGTCGGTCACCGGCTTGTCCGAGACATCCACCCTATGGGCCTGGCCGGCGCTGTCGAAATGGGTCAATCCGCCCCTCGCGCCTCTCCTTGGTCAGATGCCGCCCCGTCCAGTCCG
>CALLZQ010000760.1 GCA_937858255.1 uncultured Tabrizicola sp. | reverse complement strand
CGGGGGGGGCGGACCCCCCCGCCACCGGGAAAGGGGAAAGGCCCAGCGCCACCCCCGCCCCGAGGGAGACCCGCCGCGAAAACAGCACCAGCCGCCGCACATCGCCAGACACCGCCCGCGCCGGGCGCAGCCGCAGCCAGAGCGGCATGACGATATGGTTCGACACCATGGTGGCCAGCGCGATCGATTCCACGATCACCATCGAGGTGGCCGAGGAAAACCCGCCCAGAAAGGCCAGCATCGCCAGCGCCCCCTGCCCCTCGGACAGGGGCAGCGTCAGCACGAACATATCGGGATTGGCCGATGAGGGCAGCCGCTCCAGCCCCACCACGGCAATCGGCAGGATGAAGAGGCTCATCGCAAACAGATACAGCGGAAAGGCCCAGGCGGCGGTAAAGAGATGCCGCTCATCGGCATTTTCCACCACCATCACCTGAAACATCCGAGGCAGGCAGATCACTGCGGCAGCGGCGGCAAACACCAGCCCGGCCCAGCGACCGGGCAAGAGGTTCCAGTCGGCAATATCCGAGGCATTGATCCGGGCGATGATGTCGGCGGGGCCATCGGCCAGCCCCCAGACCACGAAAATACCGACGGCCAGCAGCGCGACCAGCTTGACCACTGCCTCGACCGCGATGGCGGTGACAATGCCATGGTGCTGTTCATGGGCATCAAGATTGCGGGTGCCGAACAGGATGGTGAACAGCGCCAGCCCCCCGGCAACCCAGATCGCCGTCGCCTCGGTCCCCGGCGGGGCAAGGCCATCTTCGGTCGGGCTGGCAAAGACCGAAAACGACAGCGTCACCGATTGCAATTGCAGCGCGATATAGGGGGTGGCCGCCACCACCGCCATCACCGTGACGATCACGCCCAGCAGGTTCGACTTGCCAAAGCGCGAGGAAATCAGGTCGGCGATAGAGGTAACGCGCTGGTGCCGGCCAATCCGCACCAGCTTGCGCAGGATCCACCACCAGCCGATGAACACCAGTGTCGGGCCGAGGTAGATGGTCAGAAACTCCAGCCCCGAGCGGGCGGCATAGCCGACGGCGCCGTAAAAGGTCCAGGCGGTGCAATAGATCGACAGGGACAGCGTGTAGACGAGGGGTGAGCGCAGCCAGCCAAGCCCCCCGCCCATGGCCCGCCGCTCGACCGCCCAGGCGACCAGAAACAGTACCACCACATAGGCGAGGCACGAGATGACCAGAATATTGAATGGCATCGCCCGCGCCCCCGCCCTAACCCATCGGATCGGGATCAGCGGGGTCTTCACCATCCTCGCCCAACGCCGGGCTGGCCAGACTGCGCGAAATGGCAAAGGCCAGCAGGATCAACCCCGCCCAGGCCAGAAACAGGTAAATCCCGTCAGGGGCGGTGTCGCGGCGAAAGGTATCCTGCGGCGCCCAGAGGATTGGCAGCAGGAACAGGAACCCTCCCAGAAACGGCAAGAGCCGCGCGGCATCGCGCCGGCGCCGGCGGCGATAGCTGGCGGGGCGCAGGAACAGGGGCGCCTGCCGCTCGGCCATGATCAGCGCGCCGTCAGCGCCCGCACGGCGGCGCGCATGTCATCATTGGAAAAGGGCTTGGTCATGAAGCGGCTGACGCCCGCCCGTTCGGCAGCCTCGCGGTCGCGGCCCTGCCCCTTGGCGGTCAGCATCATCACCGGCAGATCGGCCGTCAGCGGGTCAGAGCGAACCGCCGAGAGGATCTCCATCCCGCTGAGGCCAGGCAGCATCAGATCAAGGATCAACAGATCGGGCCGGTCGCGGCGCAACAGATCCATCGCGCCACGCCCGTCATGCAGGGCCGTCACCTGGCATCCGTCGCGCGACAGGATGAACCGGATCGCCTCGCTGATGTTCGGCTCATCCTCGATGAGCATGACATGCGCCATCTGCCCCAGAACTCCCCCCTGTGCCCCCAGCCGTATGGCATGACTATCGGCAGATTGCACAGGCTTGTCAAAGGCTGCAATGCCGCGACAGATCAGCCGCTTTCCGACAGGATCGAGGGTTCGCGCCGGGCCGGGCAGCGGCTGCGGGGGCAGATGCGGCAGGAACTGCCGACCGGCTGCGCGGCTGCGGCTGCCGGGGCCGCATCCAGCGGAAACAGCAGCATCCCCGCCTCGCGCAGTTCCGGCCCGCCAAAGCCCTGCGGCAGGCGTGCCTCGCAAATGGCAAGGGCGCGAAAGCTGCGGCTGCCCCGGCCAGAGACCGTCAGCACCGCCCCCACCGGCGACATCGGCCGCGACAGGGCGGTAAACAGCGGCCAGAGCGGACAGGCCGCCCCGAAACGCGGCAAGGCAAAGCCCTCGACCGGTTTGCGAAACAACAATGTGCCCGAGGCATCGCAGGTCACAAGGCCGCACTGGGCACCCGGGCGCAACGCGATGCGGCGCATCGCCACCAGCACCGGCACCCCCGCCGCCATCGCCACCTGCGCCGGATCCTCGCCATGGCGTTCGAGAATTTCCTCAAGCTGCGGGCCGGGCAGTGCCGCCGCATCGGCCGCTGCCTGCGCGACAAAGGCCCCCGCCAGCTTGCGCGCCGCGACAGAGGCGAGGCCTGCCGCCTCGGCCATCAGCGCGGCCCGCCCCCCCGGCCCCTCCAGCTCTGCCAGATGCCAGCCGCGGGCGGCCAACCACCCCTCGACCTCTTCCTGTGGCGAGGCGATGGCCTGCGCATCGGCATTTTCCGAGCGGTCAAGATAGGCGACCAGCGCCTCGGCACCCGAGGCCAGACGCTCGCTATCCTCATGCAGGTTGGCGTGAAAGCGGGCGCGCCAATCGGGGTCGATATCCTCGGTCTCGGCCAGAATAGCCGCGGTGGACCGCACCGAGGACACCGCCGACAACACCTCATGCAGCGAGGTCGAGAGATAGGGGTCATGGGTGATGCGGTCGTTCAGCGCCGCCACCATCCGTTCAAGCTGTCCCGCGCGGGCCTGTGTTGCGGCCAGCACCGCCGCCCAGCCGGGAAAGCGGCCGGCAAAATCCTCAACCCGGTCCAGTTCCGCCAGAACCGTCGGCGCCGCCGCCGCCGCCGCCCGCAGATCATCGACCAGCGCCCAGCCCGCCCCCCCGGCCAGAACGGCCGCCGCGCCACCCCGCACCAGCCCTCGCCGGTCCAGGACCGCACCACGCGGCCTGCGGC